>JALYXN010000413.1 GCA_030947085.1 Pseudomonadota bacterium
GCGACTACGAAAGCCCCAATTACCGCTGGTTCGCCGAGCACTACCCGCAATTCGTCTATGTCGACCGGATCGTGATCGCCAACGCCTATCGCCGCCATGGCCTGGGCCGCGTCTTCTATTGCGATGCCCACAGCTACGCGGAAGTGCGGGTGCCCCTGCTTGCCTGCGAGGTGTTCCTCGAGCCACGGGACGACGTGGTGGTGCTTTTTCACGGCACCTACGGATTCCAGGAGGTCGGGCAGCAGCGTATGGGCGACGACGGTCCCCAGGTCAGCCTGCTGGCGAAAGATCTTCCCAGCTATGCCTATGTGCGCGACACCTGGCTGGAGCATGGCGGCCTGCCCGACGTCCCCTGGCTGGCCGAGCGTGAACGCCACCGCGCGCGCAGGCCCAAGGCACGCCGCGCCACCGGAGAGCCGCGCTGATGAACGCTCGAGTGGAAACCGCCGACGCCTGTGACCTGCGTTTCGGACAGGTCGGCATGGCCTGTGTGCGTGTTCGCCGCGTCGATGCAGCGGCATTGTGCGACGAACTGGAGCGCCGTGTACGCGCCGCGCCGCAGATGTTTGCCCGCGCCGCCGTGGTGCTGGACCTCAGTCACCTACCCGATCTGCCCGATGACGGCGCCGTCGACGCCTTGCTTGAGGCGGTCCGCAGCGCCGGCATGCTGCCGGTTGGCCTGGCCTATGGCACCAGCGACACCGAGGCGTTGGCCACGCGCATGGGTCTGCCACTGATCGCCAAGTTCCGTGCCGCCTACGAGCCCGCCAACCCGACCGCCACGGAACCGGTACCACGCGACGAACCGGCCGCGCCCGTCATCGAACGCGAAACCATACTCTCCGCGCCAAAGCCTGGCAGCGTGTTGGGGGCCCAGCACCACAATGGCTCGGTGCGCTCGGGCCAGCAAATATACGCACGCGATCGCGACCTGATTGTCACCGGCGCTATCGCCAATGGCGCCGAGGTGATTGCCGACGGCAATATCCATGTCTATGGCGGCTTGCGTGGACGTGCCATGGCCGGCGCCCAGGGCGACGAGAAGGCTCGCATTTTCGTTTCCGACTTCCGCGCGGAGTTGGTGGCCATTGCCGGACAATACCGTGTGTTCGAAGAGATTCCTGACGACCTGGAGGGCCAGTCCGTGCAATGCTGGCTCGAGGGCGACAAGCTGTTGATCGCCAAGCTGTAATCACCTACAACAAAAACAAACTTGCGGAGATGGACCCTTGACTGCTGAGATTATTGTTGTGACCTCTGGCAAAGGCGGCGTCGGCAAGACGACGACCAGTGCCTCGCTCGCCACCGGCCTTGCCATGGCCGGCAAGAAAACCGCGGTGATCGACTTCGACGTCGGCCTACGCAACCTCGACCTCATCATGGGTTGCGAGCGCCGCGTGGTGTACGACTTCGTCAATGTCGTCCACGGTGAGGCCACGCTGAAACAGTCGCTGATCAAGGACAAGCGACACGACAACCTGTACGTGCTGGCAGCCAGCCAGACGCGTGACAAGGACGCGCTGACCCAGGAAGGCGTCGAGAAAGTACTCGACGGCTTGTCCGCCGAGGGCTTTGACTACGTCGTATGCGACTCCCCGGCCGGTATCGAAAAAGGCGCCCACCTGGCGATGTACTTCGCCGACCATGCGGTTGTGGTGGTCAATCCGGAAGTTTCTTCGGTGCGCGACTCGGACCGCATCCTCGGCTTGCTCGCCAGCAAGACCCGGCGCGCCGAACGCGGCGACACCCCGATTACCCAGCACCTGTTGCTGACGCGCTACAACCCGGCTCGCGTGGCCATCGGCGAGATGCTCAGCGTCAAGGACGTCGAGGAAATCCTCGGTATTGACGTCGTGGGCGTGATTCCCGAGTCGGAGAATGTGCTGACCGCCTCTAATAACGGCATTCCGGTAATCGTGGATGCCAACTCGCTGGCTGGTCAGGCCTACAGCGACACCGTAGCCCGCATACTCGGCGAACAGCGCCCGCTGCGCTTCATCGACGTGCCGAAAAAAGGCTTTCTCCAGCGCGTATTCGGAGGTTGATCACGATGGGTATTCTGGATTTCCTGAAGCGCAAGCCGGAAGCCACGGCCACCGTGGCACGCGAGCGGCTGCGTATCATCGTGGCGCAGGAGCGTTCCACGCGCGGTGCGCCCGACTACTTGCCGATGATGCGCAGCGAGTTGCTCGAAGTGATCAAGAAATATGTTCACGTCGATATCGAGGCCATCAACATCAAGCTCGAGCAGGACAGCGGGCATGAGATTCTTGAGCTTTCCGTCGCCCTGCCCGACGGCAAAGCCACCGAAAAGAGTGGTGCCAGGACCGGGTGACATCCGTGCCCCGCCATCCGTCGGCTGGGTTGGTTCTGCCGTCCCCGCCGACGTCCCGCCTGACCTTCGACAGCATGATGACTTATAGCGATACCAAGCCATTGTCTGGCGACCCTGAAAACGCGACTCAGGTGCCCGGTAAGGCAGACGGCGTGCTCCGCCTCAGTCAGCTCGGCTTTGGCGCACCGACAGCGCTGCTTGCCGCCTTCGGCCTGACACTTCAGCACGTCGCCAGCGGCGAACCGATCCCCGGCAGTTTCTGGGGTGACGAGGAGGCCGGTATCATCGGCACCACCGTCTACGCACGCGACGACACGCCGGTGCATTCGCTGTTGCACGAAGCCGGCCATCTGATTGTGATGCCTGCGGAAAGACGGCCGGACGTCCATACCGATGCCACCGATTCCATCGAGGAAGAGGACGCCACCTGCTATCTGCAGATCGTGTTGTCCGACCGCCTGCCCGGTGTCGGCCGCGATCGTCTGATGGCGGACATGGACGCATGGGGTTACTCCTTCCGGCTCGGTTCGACTCGCGCCTGGTTCGAGCACGATGCCGACAGTGCCCGGGCCTTTCTGGAAGCGCGCGATCTGCCCTGCTGACCGCGTCGCGTTACTCGAATGATATCGGCAGCAGCCGTCTCCAGAAGATCTCCAGGAAAAACGGCCTGTGTCTGGATTACGGCGTTCGATACGGTTCAGCGCGGTTCAACAATTTCCGCTTGCAACACCGTAGCCGGATCGCTGTCCACCCGTGCCGCATCCGTCCATTCATTCGCCATGCCTCGATACCACCACCACGCCAGCGCACCGATAGCCGTCAGCGCCGTAGCACCAAGCGCCAGTTGGAACATGCTGCGCGACAACCACGGCGACACCACGCCGGCGACCACGCTGCTGAGCAACAGGCTGGCAAATGCCTGCATCGAAGAGATACCGCCGCGTTGTTGGGGAAAACGATCAAGCAGCAGCAAAGTCAGGGTCGGGAATGCCAGCTGCACGCCCACTCCCTGGAGAATGAGCGGCAGCATCGACCACGGCAATCGCGGCGACGGGAAGACCAGCGCAAGCAGCAGATGCAGCGCGCAAGCCAGCAACATCACGGCGTAACCCAGACTTACCGTAAAACCCACGCTGCGGCGCCCGGCCATGCGTCCGGCCAACCACGCCCCACCCACCAGCCCGATCACCACCGGAAGAAACAACCAGGGAAAGCCCTGCGCCGACAGATGCAGGAGTTCGCGTACGATGCGCGGCGCCGAAGAAATGTACAGGAACAGCGCTGAAAAATTGACCGACCCGGAAATCAGCAACGGCCAGAACGGGCGATCCCGACAAAAGGCGACATAGCTCGCCAGCAGCGGCCTGGGGGCGAACGAGCTGCGTTGCGTTGGTGGATGGGTCTCGTCCAGCATCAGCATCAAGGCCAGCGCCAGCACCAGGGTGGACCCACTCAGCACCCAGAAAATGCCGTGCCAACCGCCCAGCGGCAGCAGTAACGCACCCACCATCGGGGCAATCACCGGCGCCACGCCGAAAATCATCATCACGCGGGACATCAGCCGCTGTGCCGCGGCGCCCTCCAGACTGTCCCGGATCACCGCCCGCCCCACCACCATTTCGGCGCCGGCACACAGGCCTTGCAGCGCGCGGCAGGCCAGCAACAAGGCGTACGAGGTGGACATCGCTGCCGCCGCCGAAGCCAGCGCATACATCAACATGCCGGCGACCATCACGGGTTTGCGCCCGACCGCGTCGGAAATCGCGCCATGGAAAAGGCTCATTCCCGCAAAAGTGATCAGATAGACACTGATCAGTTGCTGCAGCGTCGCGTGGTCCACGGCAAAACGCGCACCGATCAATGGAAACACAGGGAACACTGCGTCGATCGAAAACGGACCGATCATCGACAGTGCTGCCAACAGCCATGGCAGGCTGCGTCGCACGGGTCGATGATCTGGCGTCATGGGCGGCACACGGCGGCGTCGGAGGGGCGGCAGTATAAAGCCCGCGCTTGACGACCTGATGGTCGAATCGACTACGATGATGCTCGGGAGATGGCATGCCTCCCGCTTCGTGCACCCATCCGGGACGCGAAGTAAACCACCTCTCGGCAACTGTTGAGGTTGATGATGCCTGCACCACCGGCTTCCGGCGGCGTAGGCGCGCCTGCTACCGCGGAAACCGGACACTTTGGCCTCAAGTAAAGGAGACGTGCTCGTGGGTGTCGGTGGATTTTTCGCAATCGGCCTGGGCGGCGCCATCGGCTGCTGGCTACGGTGGGGTCTGGGGATCCTGCTCAACCCGCTGTTTCCGACGCTGCCGCTAGGCACCCTGGTCGCCAATATCACCGGTGGCCTGCTGATGGGTCTGGCCATCGGTGTCTGGGACCATTTCCAGACCCTGCCTCCGCAATTGCAGATGTTTGTGTTCACCGGGCTGCTAGGCGGACTGACCACCTTTTCGACGTTTTCCGCCGAGGCGACCACCCTCCTGCTGCGTCAACAGTACTTGTGGTTCAGCGGCCACGTTGCCGTGCACGTAGTGGGCTCTCTGAGCATGACCGTACTTGGCCTTACCCTCGCCCGCACACTGCTGCGGCATTAATCTGGAGCACCCATGAACCAAGACAACCTCCAGCGAGGTTTGCAGCTCACTTTTTATTGCCATGTTCGTGACAAGCATGACGGCATCCTGCTATCCGAATGGCTGCTTGAGAAGGCGAAAAAGCATGGTATTGGCGGCGGCTCGGTGTTTCGCGCCACCGCCTGTTACGGGCGCCATGGCGTCCTGCATGAGGAGCAATTCTTCGAGCTGGCCGATAACCTGACCGCCAAGGTCGAGTTCCTGCTCTCCGAAGAAAAGGCCGATACTTTTTTGAAGCATGTCAGTGAAGCCGGCGCAAATCTTGTGTACGCACGTCACGCAACCGCTTTTGGCGTTTTGGGCCAGCCATAAGGCAGCAAGAAGTATTGATGTTTCACGCAATCCGAGGCAGGCATGAGTCAGGAGGACCTGAAAAAACGCGCCCGTGATCTGCTCGCATACGCCGGCATTCACATCGATGGCAGCGCGAAGACCGACCTGCGTGTCCGCGATGACCGTCTTTACGCTCACGTCTTCGCGCATGGTTCGCTTGGGTTGGGCGAGGCGTACATGGATGGCTGGTGGGACGCCGACGACCTGCCCGGCCTTTGCACCCGCCTGCTCACCGCCGGAATCGATCAGAAGCTGAAAACCCTGGACTCTCTGCTCGCCCACCTCAAGGCACGCTTCATCAATTTGCAACGCGGCGAGCGGGCGCTGGAGGTCGGCAAGGTCCATTACGACCTGGGCAACGACCTGTTCCATGCCATGCTGGGCAAGCGCATGGTGTATTCCTGCGGCTACTGGGCCCGCGCCGACAATCTCGACGACGCGCAGGCGGCCAAGCTTGACCTGGTCTGCCGCAAGCTTCAGCTGAAGACCGGTCAGCGCGTGCTCGACATCGGCTGCGGTTGGGGCGAGGCCCTGAAATATGCCGCGGAAAACTACGGCATCGAAGGCGTGGGCATCACCATTTCGCAGGAACAGGCCGACTATGCACGCCAGCTGTGCGCCGGCCTGCCGATCGAGATCCGCATGCTGGATTACCGCGATCTCGACGATCGCTTCGACGCGATCTATTCCATCGGCATGTTCGAACATGTGGGCGGCAGGAATTACCGCACGTATTTCGAGACCGTGCGTCGTTGCCTCAAGGAGGACGGACTCTCGCTGCTGCACACGATAGGCAGCAACAGCGCACCAGCGCAACCTGACCCATGGATCGAGAAGTACATTTTTCCGAACTCAATGATCCCTGCCGCCAGCCAGGTCACCGCGGCCATGGAGAACTTGTTCGTGGTCGAGGACTGGCACAACTTCGGC
>JALYXN010000429.1 GCA_030947085.1 Pseudomonadota bacterium
GGCCATGTGCGCCACGGCCCAGTCGTCGTAGCAGTATTCCAGCGTCTTGCTGACCGCTTCACCTTCCTTGTCGCTGGGGATATAACCGAGCTTGCGGTAGTAGGGCAGGCCGCGGTAGTCGTCGTCCATCGCGCGCTTGCGGTAGAGCGGCCAGGCCTTGTCGATGTCGATGCCTTTAAACCCTTTGGCCTGCGCTTCGGCAATCACCGAGGCGGAGTGATAGCCGATCATGCAACCGGTCTCCACCCCCTGCAGTGGCCATACGGGCGGCCCTTCGGGACTTTCGGCGGCCATGCGGATCAAACCATTGACCAGATCCGGCACGCGCTCGGGTTGGTACAGGGTAAATAGCGGATGCAATGCCCGATAGGTATCCCACAGCGAATAGGTGCTGTAGTTATGTTCGCCCTGCGACAACTGATGGACGGCCATATCCATGCCGAGATAGCGGCCGTCGACGTCGCTGAACAGGGTCGGCGCCATCATCGTGTGGTACAGCGAGGTGTAGAAGATGCGCTGCATGTCGTCGCTGCCGGCGTCGATGGCGATCCGGCCCAACTCCTGTTCCCAGGCACTATCGGCCGCGGCGCTGACACGATCGAAATTCCAGTCCGGCTGCTCCTGCTCGAGATTGCGCAAGGCGCCCTCGATGTCGACCCCGGAAATGCCGACTTTCACCAGTAGCGGTTCGCTGGAGGCGTCGCCGATATGCAGCGCAGCCTTGAGATCTGTACCCGTCGCCCCTTGCGATCCGCTGGGAAGTGCCTTGTCATCGCTGTACAGCACGCCATGGGTGATCGGTCGTGACAGTTTCATCGCAAAATGGAGATGGCGGCCATTCGCCCACTGGTGCACGCGGCGCGAGCCGACCAGGGTGTCGTTGCCGATGAGCTTGAGCGAGGCGTCGGAGACGCGGCAGGGTGTGTCCGGATTGTCGCGATAGCCGTGGGCGAAGTCGATCAGCAGATGGCCGTCACCGGACCGGTTGAACGTGTATCGATGCAGACCGGTGCGCTCGGTGGCGGTCAGCTCGGCGAGGATATCCTGATCTTTCAGCGTGACGCGGTAGTAACCGGGCCGCGCGCTTTCGGTGCTGCGGTCGAAGCGCGAGCGGTAGCCCGGGCCAGGCGTGATCACCGCATCCACCGGCAGCTGCTGCGCGGCACCGGAGGCTGGCTTCATGTCGTAGCGCGAGTGGTAGTTGATGTCCGGCCGGCCGCGCGCGCCCGGCTGCAATTGCACGCTGCCCTGGTCCGGCATCACCAGCACGTCGAGCATGTCCGCGGCGCCGGTGCCGCTGAGATGCGTATGGGAAAAGCCCATGATCGAGCCGTCACCGATGTGGTAGCCGGAACTGGCATCCCAGCCACTGTCGTTGGTGTCCGGGCTGAGCTGCACCATGCCGAATGGCATCGTGGCGCCGGGATAGGTATGGCCATGGCCACCGGTGCCGATGAACACATCGACGTGGCGGGTGAGTGCGTTCTTGGCCGGCATGCCGAGGGCGCCAGGTTGTCTGGCGCCGACGCGACCGGCGGCGAACGCGGAAGGGGTGGCGAAGCGTGCGCCCAGCAGGGCCAGCGCGGTGGCGGAGCCCTGGAGAAAACGTCGGCGGGTGACCATGCGGAGTGCTCCTGTCAGTGCATGAAAGTGGTTAGAGCCGGCGGCGCTCAGGCGCGCAGCAGCTCGGGATGATGTTGCGACAGCTCGACGATCAGTTCGCCGAACAGGGTATTGGCCCAGGCGAACCAGGCCCGGGTAAATTTTTTCGGATCGTCCTGATCGAATGCTTCGTGCATGAATCCAGTGCCGGCATGGGTGGTCTTCAGCCAGTACAGGCACTGGCGGATTTCCCCGGCGTCGTGCGTGGTGAGCGCGCGCATGGTGATCGACATCGGCCAGATCATGCGCAACCCCTCGTGCGGTCCGCCGATGCCTTCGGCGGCCGTACCGCTGAAGAAATACGGATTGCGATGGCTCCATGCTAGCGCGCGGGTACGCCGATAGGTCGGGTCGTCCATCGGCATGGCACCCAGATAGGCCATGCTCGACAGGCTGGGTGCGTTGGCATCGTCCATGAAAAGCTGGTCGCCGTAGCCATCGACCTCATAAGCCCAGATCTTGCCGCCGCTCTCGTCGTGCATCACGGCGTACTGCTTCAGTGCCGCGTCCACCTCATCGGCCAGCGCGCGGCACTGGTCGGCGAACGCATTGTCGTGGTGAATCGCCTGCGACATCTCCGCCAGCTGACGCAGCGAGGTGACCGCAAAGAAGTTCGCTGGGACAAACAGCGGGTACAGGCAGGCATCGTCCGACGGCCGGAACATCGAAAAGATCAGCCCCACCGGTTTGGCCGGATTGCCGTAGCCGCCCAGCGGCGGATTTTCGCTGGCCCGGGGCGAGTTGCGCTGAAAACGGTACGGGCCGTGACCGTCCTTGCGTTGTTGCACCCGGAAAGTCTTCAGCACCGTATGCATCGCGGCGCGCCAGTCGTCGTCGAATGGCGTGGTGTCGCCGGTGGTTTTCCAGTAACCGTGTGCCAGGCGGATCGGGTAGCACAGCGAGTCGATCTCCCATTTGCGCTCGGCCACACCGGGGTGCATGTCGGTGAGGTCACTTTGCGCCCAATCCAGATTTGTGTGCGCGGTGGGATCGGGCATGAACGCGTTGGCGTAAGGGTCGATCGCGATGCAGCGTGCATGACGGTGGATCAGGCCGACGAAGAGTTTGCGCAACGCGGGATCCTTCGGTGCCAGCGGCAAATACGGCCACACTTGCGCCGACGAATCCCGCATCC
>JALYXN010000448.1 GCA_030947085.1 Pseudomonadota bacterium
CTCCAACACTGCATAGCGAAACACCTGTCCAGCTTTGACCTTGACGCGGTTGGCCGTCTCGACCCTGCCGGTGCCTTCGATCTCGCGAAGCACGTCCAGCAGTTCGCGCGTTGTGATTTCCGCAATAGGGCGGCTGCCAATGGTTGCGAACAGGTGGCCCAGAATCCACTCGTTCTTGGTAGCGGTGACTGTCGCGACGTCCTGCCGTGCCATCCATTCGCGCGCTACCGTCTCGAAAGTATCGGCAGCCATGGCAACGGCTACGGCTTGAGTCTGCTTGGCTTTCTTGCGCTCGGCGCTGGTGTCGATGCCTTGCTTCAACTTGCTGCGGGCCTCGGCACAAGCGGCACGGGCAGCAATCAGAGACTGTTCGGGGTAGGCGCCCAGCGCCAGCAGCTTCTCCTTACCCGCGACGCGGTACTTCCAGCGCCACAGTTTGGAGCCGGTTGGATTGACCAGCAGATACATGCCGCCACCGTCTGCCAACTTGTATGGCTTGGCGGCTGGTTTGGCTTTTCTGATGGCAAGGTCTGAGAGCGGCATGGTGGGGGTATCCTTCCCAAAAGGCAGCTACTTGCCGCCGATACCCCCAACTCTACCCCCATTTGTGGGGGTATTCCAGCGGATGGGTTGGGACGGCTTGGGCATAAAAAAACCGCCTAAGTGGCGGTATGTATGGGCTTGCAGGTTGTTATAGGACGGTGTGAAATGGGTCTGTGGTGCCCGGAGCGGGAATCGAACCCGCATAACCTTTCGGTCGAGGGATTTTAAGTCCCTTGCGTCTACCAGTTTCGCCATCCGGGCAGGATGTCCGGGCCTGTTTCAAGCGCCACGGCAAGCGGCGCGAATCGTAGCATGGGCAGGCCGTGCATGCCCCGCGCTGGCGATGTTTGGTATGCTCAGACCAGGCTTTTGAAGATGTGGATGCCGGCGCTGTACTCGCCGATGATCGTGCCCACGGTGACCAGGAAGAAATTCAGCAGGGTGCGGGCCACGCGATTCTTCCACCAGCCAGTCCAGTGCACGATGTCGTCGCGCAAGGTATCGAAGTCGCCGACGCGAGGGCGGCGCACCCAGGCTTCGGTCATGGCACTGATACCACCGGCGGGAATTCCGGGGCGAAAGGGCTTGATCGGGGCAGCGATGAAGGCCGCCACGATACTCAAGGGATGTCCCCCGGCGATCAGGGCGCCCAGCGCAGCGAAACCGCCGGTGAACAGGACCCAGGCTGTCAATGCCTGGGCGCCCAAGGCCGCGTTGCGATGGAATGCCCACGCAATGGCGGCAAAGACCAGTAGCACCAGAAAGACGGCGATCCATTTCGGCCAACGGGCTTTGGGTGGTGACGCTTCCAATTCCGCCACCGTGCGGGCGGGGTCGTCGTGCTGCTCGCGCAAGAGTTGACACATGCCTTTCATGTGACCAGCGCCGATCACCACCAGCACGCGGCGTGGTTCCACCGTGGCCGAGCGGGTCGCCTCTTCACGTAGCCGCGCGGCCATGAAGGCGTCGCGTTCGCCGATCAGACTGTCGTAAAGCGGTTTGGATTCGGCGGCGAATTCGCTGAACGCACTCTCCAGCAAATCACCCTGTTTCAATTTTTCGATCTCGCCTTGTTCGATATCCTCGCGATCGAACACACTGGCGAGCAAACCGCCGAGCAGGCCGAAGCGTTGCCAGACACCGACGCTGCGCCATGCGCGCTTCAGGGTGGTGCCGACCTCGCGGTCGATCAGCCACAACGGCAATTGGCGCTGTTCGGCGCCCAGCATGGCGGCTTTCATCTCCGCGCCCGGCTCGATCCCGGATTGATCGGCCAGCCGCTTCTGAAAGGTGGAAAGCACCAGACTGGCGGCGACCATGCCGGCTTTGCCCTGGCGAATCACCTTGAACAGGTCCATCTGCTTGAACGCTTCGGGGTCGCGCATGCTCTGCGCGCGGCTATCGCACAGCTCCACCGCTACTGCATCGAAGTGTTCGCTGGCGAGCAAGGTATCGACCGCTTCCATGCTGCTGCGCGAAACGTGGGCGGTGCCCAGCACCACGTACTCCACGCCGTCGCGATGCACATGTTCGATGGGCTGACCGTGCAGGGCCGGCAACGCGGAGACTTCGGTTTCGGGAACACTCATGCGATCAGCAGGCCGGTTGTAGGGGAAAATCCAAGCATGGGGACAGCAGCCACGCGGAACAAGCAGGGCGCGCTTCTCTCAGTCACGAAAGCGCTTCAAAAGGTCCTGGTAGGCATCGATGCGCCGGTCACGCAGGAACGGCCAGATCCGCCGCACCTGTTCACTGCGCGCCAGATCCACGTCGACTACCAACAGTTCGCCCTCGTCCCTGCCTGCTTGCGCCAGAAACTCGCCCTGCGGCCCTGCGACAAAACTCGAACCCCAGAAGCGGATGCCCGTGCCCACGCCGGACGGGTCGTTTTCATGGCCGGTCCGGTTGCATGCCAGCAATGGCAGGCCATTGGCCACGGCGTGACCGCGCTGCACGGTGATCCACGCATCGCGCTGGCGGTCCTTTTCGGCCTGCTCGTCGTTGGGATCCCAACCGATCGCGGTGGGGTAGAGCAGTAGTTCGGCACCGGCCAACGTCATCAGGCGTGCCGCTTCCGGATACCACTGGTCCCAGCAGACCAGTACGCCGAGGCGGCCCACCGAGGTATCGATCGGTTCGAAGCCGAGGTCGCCCGGGGTGAAATAGAATTTCTCGTAATAGGCGGGATCGTCCGGAATGTGCATCTTGCGATACGTGCCGGCGATCGCCGCGGAGCGATCGAACACCACCGCGGTGTTGTGATACAGACCGGCGGCGCGACGCTCGAACAGCGACGCCACGACAACCAGCTTCAATTCTTCAGCCAGTTTGCCGATGCGCTCGGTGCCGGAACCGGGGATGCTTTCCGCCTGCTCAAAAATTTCTACCGACTCGTGCTGGCAAAAATACGGCCCGTTATGCAGCTCCTGCAACAGGACCAGCTCGACGCCCGCCGCCGCCGCCTCGCGCAAGCCGCTCTCGATCGCATCGAGGTTGGCGTCGCGACTGCCGCGGTCGGTATCCTGCAGCAGGGCAACCTTCTACGTGTTGCGGTTCATCGGCTGAAATCCTCGGTAAGACGTTACTGGCAAGCCCCCGAAGTCTAGCCGATGAGGGTGAAACTCAAGTCAGGCCCGCCGGTAACTGCATGGTGATGCAATGCAGGCTGCCGTTCTGCCAGATCAGCGGGCGGCAGGGAATCTGCACCACGTTCCGGCCGGGGTGAGCGATGCCGATGATGCGAGCGGCTTCATCGTCCGCCGGGTCAGCGTAGGCAGGCACCAGCACGGCGTTGTTGATGACGAGGT
>JALYXN010000451.1 GCA_030947085.1 Pseudomonadota bacterium
CCGCGGAGTTGCTGGAAATCTTCGGCGACGATGCCGTCAGCCATTACTCGCACGCGCGCGACCTGCCTGCTCGCCACGGAACCTCGCGACTCTCCCCGCATCTGCATTTCGGGGAGATTTCACCGCAACAGATCCGCGCGCAGCTAGAGAAGCTGGCGGACAATACGGATGCGAAGCATCGGCCTGACATCGAACCGTATTTACGCGAACTGGGCTGGCGCGAATTCGCTTACCACCTGCTGTTCCACTTCCCCAAGACACCGACCGAAAACTTCAACCCGCGCTTTGCCCATTTCCCCTGGGCACCCGCCGATGAGGCCCAACTCAAGCGCTGGCAGCAGGGTCGCACCGGCATCCCGCTGGTGGATGCGGGCATGCGCGAGCTGTGGCATACCGGCTGGATGCACAACCGGCTGCGGATGATCGTCGCCAGTTTCCTGACCAAGAACCTGCGCCAGCACTGGGGCCATGGCGCGAAATGGTTCTGGGACACGCTGGTGGATGCCGACCTGGCCAACAACACCCTGGGTTGGCAGTGGGTCGCCGGCTGCGGCGCCGATGCCGCGCCCTATTTCCGCGTCTTCAACCCAGTCACGCAGTCGAAGAAATTCGACCCCGACGGCGTTTACCTGCGGCGTTGGCTGCCCGAACTGGCAGACGCTCCCCTGAAGTTGCTGCATGAGCCCTGGAATAACCCGTCGCTGCTCCAACGCAGCGGCTATCCAGCGCCAATGGTTGACCTGTCCATTTCGCGTCGGGACGCACTGGTCGCTTATCAGTCACGCGACGCGCACTGACGCCCTCGCAGACTGCGGTTCAGCACGACACGATCGGGTCGCCAACTGCCGTTGAGATGCCGATAACCCGCCTGCATCCACGCCAGCGTCTCGCTCGTACCTAGCACTGACATCTGAACGGTACGGTTTCATGGCGAGTTCTCCCCACATCCTGGTTTCTGGAGCGAGCGAGACCGGCGCGTCAATTTCCGTTGCGCCCGTTCCCGGCGTGCAAAGGTCGTGGCTGGGGCACGCGGTACGCCACTGGTTCGATACCGGCGTGGCCGTCGAGATCGACGAAAGCCGCGAAGACCGCATCGACTGGTTACGCGCAGCCCCGTTCATCGCGATGCACCTAGCCTGCGTCGGGCTGATCTGGGTCGGCGTCTCGCCGATTGCCCTGATCGTGGCTGCCGCACTGTACGCCGTGCGCATGTTCGCGCTGACCGGCTTCTACCATCGCTACTTCTCGCATCGCACGTTCAAGACCTCGCGCGCGGTGCAATTCGTGTTTGCGCTGATCGGTGCGTCCTGTGTGCAGCGCGGCCCACTGTGGTGGGCAGCGCATCATCGTCATCATCATCGTCATGCCGATACCCCGCGGGATGCGCACTCACCGCGAGTCAACGGCTTTCTGTGGAGTCATGTGGGCTGGTTTCTCACCCCGCGCAACTTCCGCACCGACCTGTCGCGGGTACCGGATCTGGCGACCTACCCCGAACTGCGCTGGCTCGACCGCTATGACATCGCGATCCCGGTGGCGCTGGCCGTGTGCATGTATGGATTGGGCGTACTGCTGCATCACGTGGCACCGGGGCTGGGCACCAGTGGCGGTCAGATGCTGATCTGGGGCTTCTTCGTGTCGACCGTCGTGCTGTTCCACGCCACGGTAACGATCAATTCGCTGGCACATGGTTTCGGCAGCCGTCGTTATGACACCCGGGACGACAGCCGCAATAACCTCTGGCTGGCGCTGCTGACCTTCGGCGAAGGCTGGCACAACAATCACCATTTCTTTCCCGGTTCCAGCCGTCAGGGCTTTCATTGGTGGCAGATCGACCTGACCTGGTACGGCCTTAAATTGATGTCGGCGCTGGGTCTGGTCAGCGGTCTCAAGCCGGTGCCGGCCTGGGTACTGACCAAGGCGCGGAGCTGAATCATGCGCATCGCCGTGGTCGGATCAGGTATTTCAGGACTGGCGTCGGCGTGGCTGTTGTCACGCAAGCACCATGTGACCTTGTTCGAAGCCGGCAGTTATCTTGGCGGACACACGCATACGCATGAGGTGACGCTGAAAGGCCGCCAGTATCGCGTGGACAGCGGTTTCATCGTGCACAACCCGGATCACTATCCGTTGCTGACCCGCATGTTCGATCAGCTCGGTGTCGCCTCGCAGCCCACCAGCATGAGCTTCTCGGTGCAGAACGAGGCCAGCGGACTGGAGTACAACGCCGCCACGCTGGACACGCTGTTTTGCCAGCGGCGCAACCTGCTGTCGCCACGCTTCCTCGGCATGGTGCGCGACCTGACACGCTTCTATCGCGAGGCGCCCTCGCTGCTGGAGACGACAGGGGAAGGTCCCTCGCTGGGCGAATACCTGGCGCAGAACCGTTACGGCGCGGGCTTCCGCGATGAGCATCTGGTGCCGATGGCATCGGCACTGTGGTCGTCGCCGCCGACGCAGATTCTTGCCTTCCCGGCGCGTTATCTGGTGCAGTTCATGGCCAATCACCAGATGCTGCAGATCAGCGATCGTCCGCAGTGGCGCGTGGTACAGGGTGGTTCCAATACGTACGTCAAGGCCTTGCGTGAACAATGGACAGTGGAGGAGCGTTTGAACTGTCCGGTTCGCCGCGTGCGCCGCGAGACCAACGGGGTAGAGATTGAAAGTGCCGCGGGCGTGGAGTATTTCGACGAGGTGGTGATGGCCTGCCACAGCGACCAGTCGCTGGCGCTGTTAGCCGACGCCGACGCACGCGAGCAGTCCATCCTCGGCGCGATGCCGTATCAGGTCAACGAAACCGTTTTGCATACCGACGCCCGTTTGCTGCCGGCCAATCGCAAGGCGTGGGCGGCGTGGAATGCCTGGCTGCCGCGTCACCCGGACGAACCGTGCACGGTCAGCTATTGCATGAGTCTGCTGCAGAATATCCAGTCGCCGGAACCGTTCGTGGTCACGCTCAATCGCAGCGATGCGATCGACCCCGAAAAGGTGCTGGCGCGAATGCAGTATCACCATCCCGTCTACAGCCGCGCCTCGGTCGCCGCACAAAACCGCAAGGGCGAGATCCAGGGTCAGCGCCACACATGGTTTGCCGGCGCCTACTGGGGCTGGGGCTTTCATGAGGACGGCATGCGCAGCGCGGTCGACGTGGCCGGGGCCCTGGGTATGCGCTGGTCGGCAGCCTACTTGCCGCCGGTCGAGTCGGTCTCCAACGAGGAAGGAATCGCGGCATGATGGCTGCAGCCACCAGCTTGAAAGCGGGCTGGGCCAGTGCCGTCTACGAAGGCGTAGTCCGCCATCGTCGATTGGTGCCGCATCCGCACGCGTTTTCGTACCGGATGGCGCAGCTCTACCTGGACCTCGACGAAGTCGATCAGGTATTCGATCAGCGTTGGCTGTGGTCAAGCAAGGGTCGCAACGTCGCGCAGTTTCGTCGCAGCGA
>JALYXN010000477.1 GCA_030947085.1 Pseudomonadota bacterium
CGGGTGACAATTCGGTATCAACCGGGGTGACCTTGTCACCGAGCCAGAACGGCGCCACGGCGCGGCCGGCATCGGCGGCTTCGAGCGCATGGTTCTGATCGCGGATCGCCTGCGCGTCAGCTTTCTCCTCACGCAGTGTCTTGAACAGTTTCAGCTGCAAGGCGCCCAGCTCATCGGGCTTCCTGGCTTGCGGGTCGTCAGCGAACTTCAGCACCGCGACCGGCGCCGTGAGGCCGCTGGCAAGGTCGTGCCGATACCAGTCATTGCCCGAGCGGAACTGCAGCGAACGTCCATCGGCGGAGAACTGCGGCGACGATTCCTTCGCCACCGTGACGGTTACCTGGGTGCGCCGACTGCTGGCCAGGTCCACCACGAAGACATCGCCGTGCAGCACGAACGCGGCGCGCCGATGGGCGTGATCGAACACCGCGGGGCCTTCGGCGCTCGCCATCGCCGCCGCATCGAGCTTCACGCTGAGGCCGCTGGCCGGATCGACGCGGTACAGATCGCGTACCGGGCTGCCATCACGCTTGAGCGCGTAATAGACATGGCTACCGTCGCTGCTCCAGTACGGGCTTTCCACTGCCTGGCCGACCCAGTCCGGATTGGCCATGATGGTTTCCATGTTCAACGGAGAGGCGGCGGAAGGCGACGGCGCCGGTGACGTGGCTGCCATCGCCGGTGACACGGCAAAGATAACGAGAGCGGCAAGCAGCAGTCGACGCATGGATTTCCCCGGGTAAAAGATCAGGATAACCGAGTGCGGCACGTCAGCGTGGGCGCCTGTGCCAGAAGTCAGGGGTGGCTGCGTTACTGCTGCAGACGGCCAGATGCAGCGCTACCCTGTGCAACATCCTGCCGACGCTTCAGGGGATGCGGTGGCGGCTCGCGCACAGGCTGGATTCGCTAACACGCCCTGGCACGGGCAGGTCACTGCCGTCAGAAATGGGCCTTACCGGGATTAAACACGCGTCCCAGGCGCAAAGCACGCTGGCCTGCAGACGGGTGAAAAGGCATCCCGACGGCTTGGCAAAATTGCTTGCCACGCGGCATCACGCGCGGCCACAGCGGCCAGTCAGCCGGTTTCCCCGAACCCCCGCGATCCAGTCTCTGGCATCGTGACCCGTTGTCGAGGAAAATCAGCGAAATCTTGCGTTGCGTTCCTCTTTCCCCACCTTCGAGCACCCCATGACCCTACCCGCCCTCGAGCGCGAAACCGGCGCCCAACCGCGTTACACCATCCTATGGCTGCATGGCCTGGGTGCCGACGGCAACGACTTCGCGCCGATCATCCCGGAACTGGTGGACGCCGCATGGCCGCCGTTGCGGTTCGTGTTTCCGCATGCACCGGTGCGGCCGGTGACCATCAACAACGGCATGTCGATGCGGGCCTGGTACGACATTTCCGGCTTCGAGCTCACCGCTCGGCAGGACCAGGCCGGCGTGCGCGCGTCGATCAACGAGGTGGAGACCCTGATCGCGCGGGAGCATGGCCGTGGCGTGCCCAGCGAGCGCATCGTGTTGGCCGGCTTTTCGCAAGGCGGCGCGATGGCGTTGGCGGCCGGGCTGCGTCATGCCGACAAGCTGGCGGGCATCATCGCGCTGTCGACCTACATGCCGATTGCCTCGACCTTTGCCTCCGAGCGCAGCGCCGCCAATGCGCAGACGCCTGTTTTCTGGGGTCATGGCACGGCCGATCCGGTGGTGGCCCTGCAGCGCGGCGTCGATTCGCGCCAGCTGTTGCTGTCGCTCGGCTACCGCGTGGACTGGCACACCTACCCGATGGCGCACGCTGTCTGCGCTGAAGAAATCGGCGACCTGCGTCACTGGCTTGGCCAGCGACTGACCTGAGCGCGGCCGCTGCGGCATACTGGCCGGCATGCCCGCATCCTTTCCTGCCAGTGGCCCGCGCGGCCGCGTCGAATACAGCCCCCTGCCGGACTTCTGCCAGCTGCCGACGCTCTTCGCGATGTTCATGGTGGGCGCGCTGACGGTGACCGTGATGTGGCTGGCCCGCGACAACCAGCGCGACTGGCCGGCGTACAGCGTCAGCATGCTGTTCGTGACCTGGCTGGGGCTGGTGCTCGCCGTGGCCTTGTGCAAGCTGCGCGTTCTGCTGCAGCGCCTGCCCGGACACATGCCGTACCTGGGGGTGTGGCTGGTGATCGTGCTGATCGTGCTCACCGCCAGCGCCATCGCACGCTGGCTCGATGGCGCGCTGCAAATGGACTTGATCGGCAGCAGCCTGCCGATCTTCATCCGTGACAACACCTTGATCGCCGGTTTGCTGGGCGCGGCCATGCTGCGCTATTTCTACGTGCTGGCCCAGTGGCAGGCGCGATTGTCTGCCGTCACCCGGGCCCAGGTGGAGGCGCTGCAGGCGCGCATTCGTCCCCACTTCCTGTTCAACAGCATGAACACCGTCGCCGCACTGATCCGGGTCGATCCGGCGGCCGCCGAACGCACGGTGGAGGATCTGTCCGAGCTGTTCCGCGCCGCACTGGGACAACATGGCACCGGCGAGGGCACGGTCGGCGACGAGCTGGCCCTGCTGGAACGCTATCTGGCGATCGAACAATTGCGGCTGGGTCCGCGCCTGCAGGTGCAACGTGAGCTGGACGCGTTGCCGCTGGATTTTCCGCTGCCACGACTGCTGCTGCAGACGCTGGTGGAGAATGCCGTGCGCCACGGCATCCAGCCATTGCGCGGTGGCGGTATCGTCACCCTGCGCGGTCGGCGCGAGGGTCGCGGCATCCACATCGAGATCGTCAATCCGCTGCCAGCCTCGCCGCCGCGACCGGGCAACGGTCACGGGCTGGACAGCGTGCGCAAGCGCATCGCCTACCGTTATGGCCCACAAGCCAGGGTCGAAGCCGGTCCACAGGGCGACCAGTTCGTGGTGCGGCTGCAACTACCGGGGAGTGCGCCGTGACGCGGGTATTGATCGTCGACGACGAACCGTTGGCGCGGGCACGTCTGGCGGCGCTGCTGGCCGAGTGTGGGGATGTGGAAGTGGTCGGCAGCCTAGACGACGGCGAGGCCGCGCTGAGCCAACTCGACGCACTACAACCGGAGGTCCTGCTGCTGGACATCAACATGCCCGGCATCGATGGCGTCAGCGTGGCCCAGCGTCTGGCCGGCCGTTCACGACCGCAGGTAATCTTCTGCACTGCTTATGCAGCACATGCGCTCAGGGCGTTCGATCTCGGCGCCGTCGACTACCTGTTGAAGCCAGTACGGCTGGAACGCCTGCGCGAGGCACTGCAGCGTGCGCAACGCCGACTCGCCGACAGCCCAGGCGAGCCCGCCGTATGGCTGCACGGTCGGCTGCGCGGCGAAGAGATACGCATCGCCCTCGACGAGGTCACCTGCCTGATCGCCGAGGAAAAGTATGTCTGCGTGCATCACCGCCGCGGCCAGCTGCTGATCGAGGAATCCCTGCGGCAACTGGAAGAGGCGTACCCGGAGCAACTGGTCCGCTTGCACCGCAATTGCCTGGTACCACCAGCGCGACTGACCGGCATCAAGACGTTGACGGATGGTCGCGTGCTGGCGCGCCTGGATGGCGTGGATTTCACGCCCGAGATCAGTCGACGCAATCTGGCGGCGGTGCGGAAATTGTTGCGGCTAGGTTGAATATTGCCGAGCATCTCTGGCGAGTCTTGATCGGGCCGGAGACGCTTGAGAAAGTAAATCTCTCATGGGTGATGCGTCTGGCGAGGAACTCTTTTTAGCCTCGGACGACTAGAAACTCAATCCCGGCGGTTTATTGCAATGGTATTT
>JALYXN010000479.1 GCA_030947085.1 Pseudomonadota bacterium
GTCATCGGCCGGCCGCGCCGCGCCGGCGATATCGGCGGTGCCACCGGCGACGCCATCGATGCCCGAGGCGGTATTGAACGGCTGCAGCTCGATATGGCCGTGTCCGGTGGCCTCCCATGCTTGCGCCACTTCGTTCACCACCCCGTTGGCGGTCGCCACGTCACCGCGCCAGATCAGGGTGGGTCCCTCGGATGACGCATGCTTTTTGGCATGGGTTCGGGCAAGGGCAGCGGGGCTGATCAGACAGACCCCGATCAGGGCGAATGACAGCAAACGGACAAGACGTACGAACATGTGGTGAAGAACCCCGGGAAGAAATGAAAATCGCGACTATGGATTATGCCGCCTGAGTACAAGGTATGGGTGAATGAATACAGGGTATTTCATCGGCCTGAATGCAGAACATCAAGCACTTTCACGAGTCTGCGTGACGAGCGTGCGTCAGGTTGTGCGCCACCGCACGGCCTGGTCGAGGTCACCGCGGACGCCGCGGTGACGCCCGTGGTCACTTGACCACCACATAGCGCGTGCCGTCGTCATCGGCGACCACCAGCACCAGCTGGCGCAGGTGCACATCGGCCAGGCCACGCAGCATGCGCAGACTGGTGATGCGCTGGCTGCCGACGCCGATGACTACATCGTTGCTGGTCAGCCCGGCCTGCGCCGCGCCGCTGCCCGGTTTCACCGCGGCAATGGCGACCCCGTACATGCCGCGGTCACGCTGGCTTTCGCTGAGGTCGCGCAAGCGCACGCCGGCCAGGCGACGGTCGAGCTGGCCGCCGTCGACACTGTCGAGCTTTTCGGCGGCCAGGTTCGCACTGACCTCGAGCATCTTGCCGGCACGCAGCACTCCCAGCGTGACCGTGCTGCCCAGCGGCAGCAGGCCTTCGGCATTGCGCAGCGCCTGCTCGTCGTGCAGCGGCTTGCCGTTCAACGTGGTCAGCACATCGCCGGGCTGAAGGCCGGCCTGCGCACCGGCGGAATGCTCGCCGACGCCGGTCACCACCACGCCATTGCTGTCCTTCAGCTTCAGGTAGGTCGCGATGGGTGGCGTGATCGCCTGGATCTGGATGCCGAGGCTGCCGCGCTGCACCTTGCCGTGCGCCAGCAGCTGGCTCATTACCGCGTGGGTCAGATCGCTGGGAATGGCAAAACCGATGCCGACGTTGCCGCCCGAGGGCGAGAAAATCATCGTGTTGATGCCGACCAGTTCGCCATGCAGGTTGACCAGCGCGCCGCCGGAATTGCCCGGGTTGATCGACGCATCGGTCTGGATGAAGTTCTGATAGCCGCTGCTGCCGGACGCGGTGCGCCCCAGCCCCGACCTTCCCAGTGCCGACACGATGCCCGCGGTCACGGTTTGGCCGAGCCCGAACGGATCACCCACCGCCACCACGTAATCGCCCACGCGCAACGTGGCGGAATCGGCCAGCGGCAGCGCCTGCAGGTTTTTCGCCGGAATCTGCACCACCGCCACGTCGGTCTGCGGATCGCTGCCGACCAGTTTGCCCTTGAACGTGCGTCCGTCCTGCAGCGTCACGCTGATGTCGTCCGCGCCGCCCACCACGTGGTGGTTGGTCAGCACATACCCCTGGGCCGCATCCACGATCACGCCCGAGCCCAGACTTTGTTCCACCCGCTGGCGCGGCGTGCTGGGCAGGCCGAAGAAGCGCCGCATCATCGGGTCGTCGAAATACGCATCGCGCACCGACACCCGGGTGCGGGTGGAAATGTTCACCACCGCCGGGGTTACCCGGGTCAGCATCGGTGCCAGTGACGGCATCGGCTGGCCGTCGATCGCGGCGGGCAGGGTGGAAGCGCGCGTGCTGACCGGGGCAAAGCCCAGTGCCAGCGCCATCGCGAACAGGCCGATCGACCAAGGCAAAAGGCGGGAAGGGCGCTGCAGCATGGTTTGCTCCTGGGGGTGATACGCGGCGTGGCTTCGAGCGGGCGGCGGCGCCACGGTTCCGTAGCGACAAAGCCCGTCATGACACTTTACTTCCGGCACCGGCGGCGTAAACTTGCCTCTCCGACAACAACCACAACATCTTGTGTTTACTCGCTGAAAATGAGACTAGCACTGGTGTAGGCCGCGGCACTCTGGGGGAGAGTCGTTGTGGTCGGAAAATCGCGCAGAACCGGGCCTGGAGGGCATTCTCCCGCATCCGACGACTGCCGCGGACGTAGCGCAAGCGGCCATGCCGGTCGTATCACATTAAAGATATCGGGAGCTGCAAGGCTCGCCGTGAGAGGTCAGGAAACCGATGAGCACAGTGCGTGCACCAACCACCCTTTCAGCGACAGGTCGTGATGCCGTCGTCGGCATTCCGCTGCAACCCGCGTCACTGGACATCTGGGACAAGAAGTACCGCCTGAAGGCGAAATCCGGCGAGCCCGTCGACGGCAGCATCGACGAAACGTATCAGCGCGTGGCGCGTGCGTTGTCCGACGTCGAAGCGAGTGACGAGCTGCGCGGCCACTGGTACGAGCGCTTTCTGTGGGCCTTGCGCCACGGCGCGATCCCGGCCGGCCGCATTATCTCCAACGCCGGCGCGCTGGCGCACAAGCCGGCCACCAGCACCATCAACTGCACCGTTTCCGGCACCATCCACGATTCGATGGACGACATCCTGGAGAAGGTGCACGAGGCCGGCCTTACGCTGAAGGCCGGCTGCGGCATCGGCTACGAGTTCAGCACCCTGCGTCCGCGCAACGCCTATGTCTCCGGCGCCGGTGCGTATACCAGCGGCCCGCTGTCGTTCATGGATATCTACGACAAGATGTGTTTCACCGTGTCGTCCGCTGGCGGTCGCCGCGGCGCGCAGATGGGCACCTTCGACATCAGCCATCCCGACGCCAAGGAGTTCATCCGCGCCAAGCGCGAAGACGGGCGGCTGCGTCAGTTCAACCTGTCGCTGCTGATCACCGACGGCTTCATGGACGCGGTCGAGCACGATCGCGACTGGCCGCTGGTGTTCCCGGTGCACATCAAGGAAAAGCACGAGATCGATCTGGACGATCCGACCAAGGTGATCTGGCGCGAGTGGCCCACCCACGAAAACTACGTCGATCGCGACGACGGCCTGGTCGCCTGCAAGATCTACAGCAGCATCCGCGCCCAGCATCTGTGGGACATGATCATGGTGTCCACCTACGACTATGCCGAGCCCGGTTTCATCCTGATCGACAAGGTCAACGAGATGAACAACAACTGGTGGTGCGAGCACATCCGCGCGACCAATCCTTGCGTCACCGCCGACACCCGGCTGGCGACGCAGTACGGCATGGTGCCGATCGGCGAGCTTTACGCCAACGGTGCCCCTCTGGAAGTTTCGGTCGATCGTCGTTCGCTAGAGTTGGAAGGCCGCGGCGTCGAAACCCGGTCGGCGAAGGCCGCCTTCATGACGGCTCCTCGTGCACCCGTCTATCGTGTGACGACCGAGGACGGCTATGAGATCAAAGCCACCGAATGGCATGATTTCTATGTCGAACGCGGCAAGATCAAATTGCGTGACCTAAAGGTTGGCGATCGCATGTTGGTGCAATCCGGCAAAGGTCAATTCGGCCAACAAGGCAGCGAAGACCTTGGCCTGCTTCTGGGCCTGATCGCTGGCGACGGCCACTTCACCAACCGCGGCAGGGATCAGCAAGCGGCCATCATCAGTCTGTGGGGCGAGGAGCGCGCACTGGCCGACCGTGTCGCCACAGTCATCAACGCAATGATCGCGCATACGGCGATAGGTGATCTGCGCCAATACGCGGTATCGCCCGTCGCCGTACCCGAGCGCAACAACGTATTTATTCGCTCGGTGCTGCTTGCTCGATTGCTCGAGCATTACGGCTTCAGTGCGACAACCAAGTTGCGCGTGCCGGAGGTGATCTGGCGTGGCAGCGAAGCGTGCGTGAAAAGCTATCTGCGCGCCCTGTTCCAATGCGACGGCACGGTGAATGTGTCAGGCCGAAGCCTGAGCTGCTCGATACGTCTGGCCTCCAGTCATCCGGATCTGCTGAAGGACGTGCAGATGCTGTTGGCCAACTTGGGTGTTTTCTGCCGTATCAAACAACGGCGTGCCGCCGGTATGCGCGACATGCCCGATGGTCATGGCGGAAAGCGCGGCTACGCTTGCGCAGCAGATCACGAGCTGATCATCGATGGCGAGTCGCGCGAACTATTCATGACTGAGGTAGGTTTTCTGCTGCCCAGCAAAACCACGCGCTATCTGGATTGGCGTGAGGGGAAAGCGTTGCTCAAAACGCAGCGGTTCGCCTCACGCATTGCCAGCATCGAGTTTGTCGGCGAAGAAGCCGTGTTCGACACCACCCAGCCAGATCACAATGCGGTGATCTTCAACGGCTTGGTCACCGGGCAATGCGGCGAACAGCCCTTGCCCCCCTACGGCTCCTGCCTGCTCGGTTCGATCAACCTGACCAAGTTCGTGCGTGACCCGTTCGGGCCCAAGGCCAGCTTCGACTGGAATGAGTACCGCGACGTGGTCAAGGTGTTCACCCGCATGCTCGACAACGTGGTCGAGATCAACGGCCTGCCGCTGGAGCAGCAGCGTAACGAGATCCTGTCCAAGCGTCGTCACGGCATGGGCTTCCTCGGCTTAGGGAGCACCGTCACCATGCTGAAAAAGCGCTACGGCAGCGCCGAAGCGGTCGCCTTCACCGAGGAAGTATCGCGCGAGATGGCCGTCGCCGGCTGGGAGATGGCGCTGGAGCTGGCCAAGGAAAAAGGCCCCGCGCCGATCCTCAGCCGCGACTTCGCCGTCACCGGCGACATGCTGCGCAAGCGTCCGGAAATGGTCACCGACGGCTACACCATCGGCGACAGCATCCCCGGCCGCGTGCTGCATGCCAAGTACAGCCGTTACATGCAGCGCATTGCCAGCGTGGCCCCAAACCTGGTCAGCGAGCTGGCCGAAGTCGGCGCGCGCTTCACCCACCACAGCTCGATCGCGCCCACCGGCACCATCTCACTGTCGCTGGCCAACAACGCCAGCAACGGCATCGAGCCGAGCTTTGCCCACAGCTACTCGCGCAACGTCATCCGCGAAGGCAAGAAGTCGAAGGAAAAGGTCGAGGTGCTCAGCTTCGAGCTGCTGGCCTACCGCGCCCTGATCAACGCCAACGCCAAGACGGCCACCGACGAGGTGGACAACAAGCTGCCCGAGTACTTCGTGTCGGCCGACGACATCAGCCCGAAAGAGCATGTCGACATCCAGGCCGCCTCGCAGCTGTGGATCGATTCATCGATCTCCAAGACCGCCAACGTGCCCACCGATTACCCCTACGAAGACTTCAAGGACATCTACACCTACGCCTACAAACAGGGTCTGAAAGGGTGCACCACCTTCCGCTTCAACCCCGCCGCATTCCAGGGTGTGCTGGTCAAGGATTCCGACCTTGAAAATACCCTCTACCGCTTCGAGCTCGAAGACGGTAGTTTTGTCGAACTGAAAGGCAATGAGCAGGTCGAATACGACGGCGAAATGCACTCGGCCGCCAACCTCTTCGATGCCTTGAAGGAAGGCTACTACGGCAAGTTCTGAACCGTTTCGCGCACCCGCGCGGGCAACCCAAGACGTCCATCGAGAGGGTAAACCAGCATGTCCATCGACATCGATATCGACAACGGCAGTGACATCGAAAACAGCCATGACACCGCCCATGGCGGTGAAGCGGTCAACACTGATTCGGCAACCGTCACCGACACCCCGCCGGTGGCGCTGCCGGTGTTGCCCGAACTGTCACCGGATGCACCGGAGATAACCGGACCCGCGGCGAGGAAAAGGTCGACCACAGCCAAAAAGACGGCAGTAAAAAAGGCGGCCAGGAAAGCCGCCGCGCCTAGCAGGGCGGCGACGAAGAAAGCCGCGCCGAAAAAGGCCGCGGCCAAGAAAGCGGCGCCCAAGAAGGCCGCGGCAAAGAAGGCCGCCGTGAAAAAGACGGCGTCGAAAAAGACTGCGTCGAAAAAGGCTGCCAGCAAGAAAGCCGCACCCAGCAAGGCGGCGCCCAAGAAAGCGGCCGCCAAAAAAACCGGGACCAAGGCGGTCGCCAAAAAGGCCGCGCCGAAGAAAGCAGCGAAAAAGTCCGCCGTGCAAAAGGCGCCGGCAAAGAAAGCAGCGAAAACGGCGACCCGCAAAGCGTCCGCGCCAGCGAAGAAAACCAGCAGCAAAAAGTCGGCCGGCAAAAAGGCCGCGCCCAAGAAGGCGACCGCCAAGAAGTCCGTTAGCAAGAAAGCCGCCCCCAGGGCGGCCAAGAGGCCCACTGCCAGTAGC
>JALYXN010000482.1 GCA_030947085.1 Pseudomonadota bacterium
GCGTGTTCCAGGTACCCGATCCGGCGCCGACCGGAAAAAACAGTCTCGCCCGCGTCACGGTGACCGTGAAGCGGATACCGGACATCAATGGATTTCACCAGTTTATGGCCGAAGCGGAAGCGAAGTCGATGGCACTGCCGGGCTACGTGGTCGCCAAGGTGCCGCCCAGTCCGAACAGCAATGTGTATGCCGCGCAGGAAAATGGTGCGGATTTCAGCTATGTCGAGCACTACTGGTTCAAGCGCGGCCATGCCATCCAGTTACGCTGCATTCGGCCCAGTAAAACCCTCGCCGGTTCGGGCTGGAACGCCGCGTTCGACAAGGGCTGCGAGTCCGTCGCCGCACAGCTGAAGTAGGCCACGCGCCACCTGTAGGCGCGAAGCTCTTGTGGGAGCAAAAAGCGCACTAACCCGCAAAGCACGCCTTTTAGTTAAAGCTCCAGGAAAAAACCATGTCCGAGTATCAAGCCACTATCGACTGGGCACGCGGCCAGGATGACGCCGATCCGCTGCGCGCCTTCCGTGACGAATTCCTGATCCCTCCGCGCGAGTCTGCGGACGGCAAACCGGCCGACAGTGTCTACTTCTGCGGCAATTCGCTTGGGCTTCAGCCGCGCGGTGTGCGCGACGCGGTGAATGCCGAACTGGATTACTGGGGCGAGCTCGGGGTCGAAGGTCATTTCAAGGGCCGGATGCCGTGGATGGATTACCACGAATACGTGCGTGACGACCTCGCCGAGGTCATCGGCGCGCAGCCGGGCGAAGTGGTTGTAATGAATACGCTGGGCGTTAACCTGCACCTGATGATGGTCAGTTTCTACCGTCCCACCGCCGAACGGCATGCCATCCTGATCGAAGCGGGCGCTTTCCCAACCGACCGCTATGCGGTGAACTCCCAGGTCACGTTTCACGGCTTCGATCCGGCCATGTCGCTGATCGAAGTGCAAGCCGACGAACCCAACGGTGCCATCTCCAGTGCCGCGATCGAACGCGTGCTGGCCGAACACGGTTCGCGCATTGCGCTGGTGATGTTGCCTGGCGTGCAATACCGCAACGGTCAGGCGTTCGATTTGAAAGCGATCACGCAGCTGGGCCACGCCCAGGGCTGCATGGTCGGCTTCGACTTGGCCCATGCCGTTGGCAACCTGCCGCTGGAGCTGCATGACAGCGGCGCCGATTTCGCCATCTGGTGTAGCTACAAATACCTCAACGGCGGCCCTGGTGCGGTGGGCGGGGCGTTCGTGCACGAGCGCCATGCAACAGCAGTACTGCCGCGCTTTACCGGCTGGTGGGGGCACGACAAAGCCACCCGGTTTCAGATGGGACCGGAGTTTGTGCCCACACCCGGCGCCGATGGCTGGCAGCTGTCGAACCCCCCGATTCTCGCGCTGGTACCGCTGCGCGTCTCGCTGGCGATGTTCCGGAAGGCTGGTATGCTGGCGTTGCGGGCGAAGTCACTGCAGCTCACCGGCTACCTCGAGTGGCTGGTGAAACACGAACTTTCCGATGTACTGGACGTGGTGACGCCAGCGGACCCTGCACGACGCGGCGCGCAACTATCGATCCGCGTCATCGCCGGTCGCGAACGCGGTCGCTTGCTGTTCGACTACCTGATGGCGCACGGCATTATCGGCGACTGGCGCGAACCGGACGTGATCCGGATTTCCCCCGTGCCGCTGTATAACCGCTTCACCGATTGCCTCGCTTTCGCCCACGCCGTGCGACGCTGGGCAGACTGCAGCTAGTGACACAAGCGTGCCTGCAGCCACCTGCGGCAAAGTTAAGGCGCGGCGAGGGGTCGCTGCTTGGCTCTTGTGGGAGCGGCTTCAGCCGCGATGCTTTGGTTGTTCCCGATTGGAGCAAGAGCATCGCGGCTCAAGCCGCTCCCACAAGATCAAACCCACAAGCCCTATCCTGCGAGTTTTTCACCGCCGCCAAAAGTCACAAGGTGGAAAAGTCGCGGGTTCGCGATGCTAGCTATTGGAAAGGCGCCAGCAATATGGTCGAGCGCGCTTTCGATTTCGCCAAGGCGATGCTGGAAGCTTCGCCCGGTCAGCCAGGAAAACAGGGTCATTTGGACGGCTAATACGCTGCATGTCCCTCCTGCATCCGCAAGACTTTGCGCTCACCGGCTCTCGACGGTGTGAAGCGCATTCTGTTTTATTGCATGATCCCGCTGCACCGTTTGACGCCTCGATGCAGGCAGCCATCGGAAGTGGAATCGACGTCTTCCAAGGTTTTTCGATATGACAGTCAAGTTCAGCGGCAATCTCCTCGGAACAGTTACCGACCTGCCCCACTTCTGGGAACATACCGTCGGAAGCGGTCATGCCACGTTGGCGCTGCGCGCGGATTGGCAGGCTCAGCTCAAGCGCGCGCATGATGAGTTAGGCATGCGCCACGTGCGCTTCCATGGAATCCTCTGCGACGACATGGGTACGCTGATCGAGCAAGGTGGCCGGCTCATCTATTCGTTCTTCAACGCCGATCAGATCTTCGATTTTCTTCTGTCGATCGGCATGAAGCCGTTCGTGGAGCTGAGCTTCATGCCTTCGTGCCTGTCGTCGTCGGGGCAGTTGCAGTTTCACTACGGCGCCAACGTCAGCCCGCCGAAAGATCTGGCGCAATGGTCGGTACTGATCGAGAAACTGGTGACGCACTGGGTCGAGCGCTACGGTCTGGACGAAGTGCGCTCGTGGTTTTTCGAGGTCTGGAACGAGCCCAACCTCACCGCCTTCGGCAGCGGCAAGCAGGAGGACTATTTTCCGCTGTACCGCTACACCGTCGAGGCGATCAAGAACATTGACGATCAGCTCAAAGTCGGCGGCCCGGCGACAGCGGACAACGCCTGGGTGGACGATTTCCTGGCGTTCTGCAAGAAGAACGATTTACCGGTCGACTTCATCAGCACGCACCACTACCCCACCGATTCGTTCGGCAAGCCGGGTGACGATACCAAAACGCAACTGGCCGACAGCACGCGAAGCGTCTTGCGCACGAAGGCGCGCGACGTGCGCAAGCAAGCGGGTGACTTGCCGGTCTACTACACCGAGTGGTGTACCTCCTCCAATCCGCGCGATCCCATGCACGATGATCCTTATGCCGCCGCGTTCATCATGAAAACGGTGCTGGAGCAGAACGGCCTGGTGCAGGCTTACAGCTACTGGACGTTCTCCGACATCTTTGAGGAAAACTACTTTCCGTCGGTACCGTTCCAGGGTGGCTTCGGCCTGATGAACATTCACGGCATCGCCAAGCCAGCCTATCGCACCTATGAGATGTTGCACGCGCTGGGTACCGAGTTGATGCCGGTTGAAGGCAGCCATGAAACCGTCGACGCCTGGCTGGTGCGCGACGGCAACAGCGCCACGGTGATACTGAACAATTTCGCCCTGCCCAGGCACCCGATCGCTACCGAAACCGTGAGCTTTACGCTTGAGGGCATCAACTCGGTAAAGTCGGCCACGATCCAGCGCATCGACCTGGAGCACGCCAACGCCAAGCGCCGTTGGGAGCAGATGGGCAAGCCGGAATACCTCAACGCCGCCAAGGTCGCCGAGTTGCACGAAGTGTCGAAACTCAAGACTGAAACCATCGAATTCAGCCAAAAAGATGGCCATACGGTGATCCAAGTCGAGATGCCGCCGCAGGCGGTGGCGTCGATCCACTTCGAGTGGCAATGAGCCATTGCTTTTGCTGGTGTGGGAGCGGCTTCAGCCGCGATGCCTTTGCTTTGACG
>JALYXN010000484.1 GCA_030947085.1 Pseudomonadota bacterium
CCGTGATGGAACAGTCGCATCGCGGAAAACGCTTTATCGAAATGGCGGCGCAAGCAGAGGCCGACCTTCGCAGCCTTCTGGCCGTTCCCGCTGATTATGCTGTTCTGTTCCTGCAAGGCGGGGCAACCCAGCATTTTGCGCAAATTCCAATGAATCTGGCTGGCGAAAGCGATATTGCCGACTACGTTGTCAGCGGTCACTGGGGCGAGAAGGCCGTCAACGAGGCGCGACCCTATGTACAGGTAAACGTGGCAGCGAGTGGGGCGGCCGACCGCTACCATCAGCTCCCGCCGCGCGATAGCTGGCAGCTCACCGCCGGCGCCGCCTATGTCCACTACACCACCAACGAAACGATCCACGGGGTCGAGTTCCACGATGTTCCGGACGTCGGCAGTACGCCGCTTGTCGCCGACATGTCGTCGAACATCCTGTCTGAACCGGTGGATGTGTCGCGGTTCGGATTGATCTATGCCGGCGCGCAGAAAAACATCGGCCCTTCGGGCTTGGTGGTGATGATCATTCGTCACGATCTCCTCCAGCGCGCCAGCCGGCCGATGGCGCGTATCTTCAGTTACGCCGAGCATGCGGCGAACGACTCCATGCTCAACACGCCCAATACCTGGGGCTGGTACCTCGCGGGGCTGACGTTCCAGTGGCTGAAGGATCAGGGCGGACTGGCGGTGATCGGAAAAAACAATCACGCCAAGGCGAGCCTTCTCTACAACACAATCGATCAGTCCGCAGGCTTCTATCGCAACCCGATCGAGGTATCGGCACGGTCACGGATGAATGTACCTTTCACCCTGCACGATAGCGCACTCGACCCCCTTTTTCTGCGGGAATCCGAAGCTGCCGGCCTGCTGGCGCTGAAGGGGCACAAGGCCGTAGGCGGCATGCGGGCATCGCTATACAACGCGGTACCACTGGAGGCGGTGCAGTCTCTGACCCGTTTCATGTGTGACTTTTCCGCCCGGCATGGGTGATTGGCCGTGCGCCCTCTTTCAGGCAAGATGCACCTGATGCGACGGACTTCTTTACCTTTAGGCGGCTGAAAGCATGACCGATTCAAAGACACCGCTGAGCGAAATGCGTGAGCGCATCGACAGCATCGATCGACAGATCCAGCAACTCATCTCCGATCGCGCCAATCACGCGCGGACGGTTGCGCAGGTGAAGGGATCGGGGCTTTCGGCGATCGAGTACTACCGTCCCGAGCGCGAGGCCCATGTGCTGCGCATGGTGGTGGATCGAAATGAAGGCCCACTGTCGGATACCGAAATGGTGCGTCTGTTTCGCGAGATCATGTCCTCCTGCCTGGCTCAGGAAGATCCGCTGAAGATCGGCTTTCTCGGTCCGGAAGGGACCTTCAGCGAACAGGCCGTACGCAAACATTTTGGTCACGCGGCTTACGGTCTTCCGCTAGGCAGCATCGAAGAGGTCTTCCAGGAGGTCGCCGCAGGCAACGCGGACTTCGGCGTGGTGCCGGTGGAGAATTCCGGGCAGGGCATGATCCAGGTCACGCTGGACATGTTTCTCACTTCCGAGGCGGTGATCTGCGGTGAGGTCGAGTTGCGGGTGCACCAGTGTCTGCACTCGATGACAGGCAACCTCGATGATGTCCGCCTGGTTTACGCGCATGCGCAATCGCTGCAGCAATGCAAAACGTGGTTGCGCATCAACCTGCCTGGGGTTGAATGCCTCGCCGTCGGCAGCAACGCGGAGGCGGCACGCATGGCCCGCCATGCGGACGATGCGGCTGCCATCGCCGGCGAGACCGCAGGCAAGATTTATGGCCTGAAAACCGTCGCCACCGGCATCGAGGATCGGGCCGACAACACCACACGATTCCTGGTGATCGGTCGCACCCTGTTTCCACCGTCGGGCAATGATCGGACCTCGCTGCTGGTGACCGTCAATGACAAGCCGGGTGCGTTGTACGACATATTGAATCCGCTGGCGAAGCATGAGGTCAGCATGAACCGGATCGAGTCACGGCCGGCACACACCGGCAAGTGGCAGTATGCGTTTTTCATCGATGTCTCCGGCCACGTGAACGATGCCGGGGTGAGTGCCGCATTAAAGGAAATCGAAGCATCGGCCGGTTCGCTGCGCGTGCTGGGTTCCTACCCGGTGGCACTGCCCTGAACGCCCTGGAGAGCGTCTCTTGAGTCGTCATGATTGGATCAGTCGTTCCGGGCAGCCGCTGCGCGGCAGCGTAGCCGTTCCCGGCGACAAATCGGTTTCCCACCGGGCGTTGATGTTGTCCGCGATCGCGGACGGTCGTTCGCATATTCGAGGCTTTCTGGAAGGCGAGGATACCCGCGCCACGGCGGCCGTGCTGTCGCGGCTCGGTGTCGTGATCGAAACGCCCTCAGCGGGCGAGCGTGTGGTGTACGGCGCCGGGCTCAACGGCCTGCGCGGCACCACCGAGGCTCTGGATTGCGGCAACGCCGGCACCGGCATGCGCCTGCTGACCGGGCTGCTGGCGGGTCAGGCATTCGACAGTACGCTCCTCGGCGATGCCTCGTTGTCGAAGCGGCCGATGCGCCGGGTGACCGATCCGCTCACGCAAATGGGTGCCCGCATCGATACCCGGGAGGGCATGCCACCGTTGCACATTCATGGCGGACAGGCCTTGTCGGGTATTCGCTACGAGTTGCCGGTCGCCAGCGCCCAGGTGAAGTCGGCACTGTTACTGGCCGGTTTGTATGGCGCGGGCGAGACGGAAATTATCGAGCCGCATCCCACGCGTGACTACACCGAACGCATGCTGGCGGCCTTCGGCTACCCGATCAGCTTTTCGCCGGGGCGAGCAAGCCTCAGCGGCGGGCATCGCCTGCACGCCACGGAGGTCGAGGTTCCCGCCGATTTTTCGTCCGCCGCGTTTTTCCTGGTGGCTGCCAGCATCGTGCCCGACTCCGACCTGAGACTGACCGCGGTCGGGCTCAATCCGCGACGCACGGGCCTGTTGCATGCGCTGCGCCTGATGGGAGCGGACATCGCGGTCGAGAACGAGCGCGACAGCGGCGGTGAACCGGTGGGCGACCTGCGGGTTCGCCATGCGCCTTTGCATGGCATCGCATTGCCGGAGTCGTTGGTGCCGGACATGATCGACGAGTTGCCGGTGTTGTTTGTGGCCGCCGCCGTCGCCCGTGGCCGTACGACGATCAGCGGTGCGGCGGAGTTGCGGGTAAAGGAGTCCGATCGGATCGCGGCGATGGCAAGCGGACTGCGTGCGCTCGGCGTGGCGATCGAGGAAACCCCGGACGGGGCGCTCATCGATGGCGGAGGCGTGAGCGCAGGCAGCATCGAGACCCATCTGGACCATCGCATCGCGATGAGTTTCGCGGTGGCGGGACTGGTGTCCCCGGGTGAGGTGCGAGTCAACGATTGCGGGCACGTCGCCACATCGTTTCCGGGCTTTTTCGAGCTGGCCAATGGTTGTGGCTTCACCTTGCGTGGCGCGGACTGAGTCACTCATCTGCGTGTATGGTGGCGGCCAGGTCTCACTGCGCTATTGAAGGATGGTCATGTCCCACGCTGTGCCCCCGTTCGTGGTGGCCATTCCGGCCCGCTACGGCTCGACCCGGCTGCCGGGCAAGCCTTTGCGCGAGATCGAAGGCGTGCCGATGGTGGTGCGCGTGGCGCAACGTGCGCTGCAGGCTGGCGCGGCGCAGGTCGTGGTGGCGGTGGACGACCAGCGGATTGCCGATGCGCTGGCAAGTCAGGAAGTCGATGTCTGCATGACCCGTAGTGACCATGCCTCGGGCAGCGACCGGCTGGCCGAATGTGCGGCCTATTACGGCTGGGCGGACGAAACGATAGTGGTCAATCTCCAGGGTGACGAGCCGTTTGCTCCGGCGGCGGGCATTCGCGCCGTGGCGCAGGCGCTGCTCGGCGACGACGCTCCGATGGCTACGCTGGCGACGCCCATCATCGATGCCGAGGAACTGTTTGATCCCCATGTCGTCAAGCTGGTGCGTACGGCAACCGGGCGGGCACTGTATTTCAGCCGCGCACCGTTGCCGTGGGCGCGCGATGCCTTCGCCGAAGGTCGACACGTACTGCCTCCGGGGCTTCCGTTCCTGCGTCACATCGGCATCTACGCCTACCGCGCCGGTTTCCTTGGCCGTTACGCCAACTTGCCGCGAACGCCGCTGGAACAAGCCGAGTCACTGGAACAGTTGCGTGTACTGGAGCATGGTCATGCCATTGCGGTAGCGCTTACTCCGCAACCGTTCCCGCCCGGAATCGACACCGAAGCCGACCTTGTGCGTGCCGGGCAGTGGTTGCGAACGCCGCACTGAGCCACCACTTCTGGCGATGACGCCGGTTCGCCCGGCCATCATGTTCAACCGTTGGAATGACGCATGCAGTCCGCGCAACCCATCCCCTTCGATGGCAAGTCCTTCGTCCGAAATCTCACCTCGTCGCCCGGGGTCTACCGTCATTTCGATGCGGCGGGCGAGCTGCTGTATGTCGGCAAGGCCGGCAACCTCAAGAAGCGGGTCGGCAGCTACTTTCTGAAGCCAAAGATGGAACCGCGCATTACCGCGATGGTGGCGCAGATCGCACGGGTCGAGATCACCGTGACGCGCACCGAGGGCGAGGCGCTGCTGCTGGAATCGCAGCTGATCAAGTCGCTCAAGCCGCGATACAACATCCTGCTGCGCGACGACAAGAGCTATCCCTACATCTACCTTTCCAGTGGCGAGGACTATCCACGTCTGGCCTTTCACCGAGGCGCGCGCAATCGGCCGGGTCGATATTTCGGACCCTATCCAAGCACCTATGCGGTGAGGGAGAGCCTCAGCCTGATGCAGAAGCTGTTCAAGGTGCGACAGTGCGAGGACAGCTATTTTCGCAACCGCTCCCGACCGTGCCTGCAACACCAGATCGGGCGTTGCACCGCACCCTGTGTGGGGTTGATCGGCGTGGAAGACTATCGGGCCGACGTGCGTTACGCGGAAATGTTTCTCGAGGGGCGCAGCAACGTGGTGATCGATGAGCTGGCCGAGGCGATGGAACAGGCCAGCACCTCACTGCAATTCGAACGAGCGGCCAAGTTGCGCGATCAGGTGGCGGCACTGCGGCAATTGCAGGCACAGCATCATGTGCAGGGTGCCAGCGCCGATATGGATGTCATCGCCTGCCGCATCGAATCAGGTCTGGCCTGCGTCAGCGTGCTGTTCTTTCGTAACGGCATCAGCCTGGGGACACGTGATTTCTTCCCGCGCCTTCCGCTGGACGCCGAGACCGCGGATGTATTGACCCAGTTCATCGCGCAGTACTACCTCGATCGACCGGTTCCGCGCGAGTTGATCCTGGGTGAAACGCTGCCGGACCAACAGATTCTCTCTGAGTTGCTGAGCCAGCACGCCGGGCGTGCGGTGGAACTGAAATCAAGTGTGCGCGGCGACCGCGCCCAGTTTCTGCAGATGGCCGAGCGCAATGCCCAGGCGTCGCTGACCGCGCGCTTGGCCAGTCGTCAGACGCTGGGTACGCGCTTTGACGACTTGAAGAAACTGCTCGAGCTGGACGCCATCCCGCGGCGGATCGAATGCTTCGACATCAGCCATACGATGGGCGAGGCAACGGTCGCCTCGTGTGTGGTGTTTGGACCGGAAGGGCCGGAAAAATCCCACTATCGCCGTTTCAATATTGCCGGCATCACGCCTGGCGATGACTACGCCGCGATGAACCAGGCGCTCACGCGTCGATTCCGCAAGCTGGCCGAGGGCGAAGGTGCCAGTCCGGACATTCTTCTGATCGACGGCGGCAGCGGGCAGGTGGCACAGGCACTGGACGTGCTGAAGACACTGGGCGTCACTGGCATTGAAGTTGTCGGCGTGGCCAAGGGCCCGGGGCGGCGGG
>JALYXN010000494.1 GCA_030947085.1 Pseudomonadota bacterium
GGGGTCTTGTTTACCGTCAAGCGTGGGCCGAAAGAATCAGGCCGTAGCTTCGACGGGTTCCACAGCCGATGCCTGGGCGCCTTTCGGCCCCTGGGTCACTTCGTATTGCACACGCTGGCCTTCCTGCAAGCTGCGGAAACCCTTGCTGCTGATTGCCGAAAAATGGACGAAAACGTCCGCCCCTCCGTCCTCGGGTGCGATAAAACCAAAACCCTTGGCGTCGTTGAACCATTTGACCGTACCGAAAATCATTGCGAGAACCTCTGGATCCGTGAGTGGTGCGCCAGGAATTACGCCGACCTCCTTTTCACCCCTCGGTCCTCGCCCTGGCAAATGGAAAAGTAACAACAGGTAGCTGTCCAATGCAATACGAAAATATCCGACCCGTTCGGCGCCGGGTTGTCAGTCGCCGATTTTCAGCATGGCGGCCAGGATTCGCGGCACCTCGGCGGTAGCCGCCGCCAGGTGCGCAAATATCTCCTCAATGCTGATTTCCGCCTCGTCGCCACAGCCGGCGGCAAAATTGGCGACCAGCGACAGGCAGGCGTATTCCACCCCCAGTTCACGCGCCAGCGCAGCTTCGGGCATGCCGGTCATGCCGACCAGATCGCAGCCGTCGCGCTTCATGCGGGCGATTTCGGCGCGTGTTTCCAGCCGCGGCCCCTGCGTGGCGCCATAGCAGCCACCGTCGATCACCTCGATGCCGGCTTCGCGCGCGCCGGCCAGCAATTGCTGGCGAAGTGACTGGGTGTAGGGCTCGCTGAAATCGATGTGTTTGACTTCGACACCCTCGACATCGCAATAGCTGGTGAGGCGGCCGTGGGTGTAGTCGATCAGTTGATCCGGCACCACCAGAACCTGCGGGCCCATGTCGTGCCGAATGCCACCTACCGCATTGACCCCGATGACCTTGCGCGCCCCCAGCGCATGCAGCGCCCACAGGTTGGCGCGGTAGTTCACCCGATGCGGCGGCAGGCTGTGGCTCTCGCCATGGCGGGCGAGGAAAGCCAGCCGCTTGCCTTCGAAGTCACCGACGACAACATCGCCGGAGGCGGCGCCATAGGGCGTGGCGACCGTGTGCCGCGTGGCGTTTTTCAACCCCTCGAAACTATAGAGGCCGCTGCCGCCGATGACGGCGAGGTCAATGGGGTTGGGCGAGGGCTGGGTCATTTTTTTCAATCCGGTCGGTTGGCGCAGAGGATTATCGCAGACGCCCGGCGCCCTTGTAGGAGCGCATTGATGCGCGATGCTTTTTCTCTCACGTGACGAAGAGCATCGCGCATGAATGCGCTCCCACAAATACCACGTGCCTGATCCTTCAACACTAGCTTCAGAGGCCGCCGCCAATGGCAGCGCGGGTGAAGATCGAAAGTCTGCCTGCTCCCTCCCCTGTTCCACAGGGGAGGGCTGGGGTGGGGTCGCTCTTGAGTGGTGGGGAGCAACATCAAGAGCTTTACCCCCTCCTAGCCTCCCCCTGCACGCAGGGGGAGGAGCAAAAGCGTCGCGACTTACTTGGTGGCCTTGTCTTTCAATGCATAGATACCTTGCAGGTTGCGGCCTTGCTCGTGGTAGTCCATGCCGTAGCCGAAGACGTAGCGATCGGGTAGTTCGATGCCGTTGAAGTCCGGCGCGATGCCTTCAACCAGGCGGTCGTGGCGCTTGGTGCATAGGCTGACGATGAGGACTTTACGCGCGCCGCGCTGGTAGCAGTGCTCGCGCACGGCTTTAAGCGTGTGGCCTTCGTCGAGGATGTCGTCCACCAGCAGGACTACGCGGTCGGTCATCGAGACGATCGGCTCGCGCAGCCAGTGCAGGTCGCTGCCGGTGGTGGCGCCGCGGTAGCGGGTGGCGTGGACGTAGTCGAATTCCAGATCGGTGCGGATGGCCAGCGCCAGTTGGCCGGCGAAGATCAGTGCGCCGTTCATGACGGTGAGGAACACGGCGCGTTCGCCATTCAGTGCGATGTCGATTTTTGCGCCCATCGCGTTGACGATGGCGTCGATCTCGCTGCGCGGATGCAGCAGGTCGGATTGTGCAAGCGCGTCGGCCAGCAGGGGTGTCGGGGTCGTCATGAAGTCACCTTTTCGGCGTGGAGCGCCGTGATTCGCGCGACGAAGCGGTCGCGTTGCGGGTTGTCGAGCAGGCCTTCCCAGCTGGCACCGAGGGCACCACGCAGTGCAGTCAACTCGGCTGGCACATCGGCGGCCGCGCGATCCTGCATGGCAGCGATAGCCTCTTCCACCACATCGGGAAAGCAGGCCAGTACGAGATCGCAGCCGGCATCGAGATGCGCGTGCACGCGCTCGGCCACATTGCCGGCTGCGCCAGCGGCGGCCATGCTGATGTCGTCGCTGATTACCGCGCCGACAAAGCCGAGTTCGCGGCGCAGGACCTGTTGAATCCAGACAGCTGAATAGCCTGCCGGTTGGTCATCGACAGCGGGATAGGTCACGTGGGCCATCATTACCGCCTCGACCCGCGCCTCGATGCATTCGGCAAACGGCAGCAGGTCGTCGCGACGAATTTCGTCCAGGTTGCGCGGATCGATCGCCTGCGCCTTGTGAGTGTCGGCGGCGACCGAGCCGTGACCGGGGAAATGTTTCAGGACGGCAGCCATGCCGCCGAGGTGCATGCCGCGGACATACGCCTGGGCGAGCTCGGCGGTGATCGCCGGATCAGCATGGAACGCGCGTAAACCGATCGCCGCATTGCCGCGGGCCAGATCGACGACCGGCGCAAAGCTGAAATCGACGCCGCTGGCGCGCAGTTCGCTGGACATGACCCAGGCGTGTTCTTCGGCCAGGCGCGCCGCTTCGGCCGGATCGCGGTCGTACACTGCGCCGATTGATGCCAGCGCTGGCAAGCGAGTGAAGCCGTCGCGGAAACGCTGAACCGGACCGCCTTCCTGATCGACCGCGATCAGCAGCTGTTCGCCACCGACATCGCGGATCGATTCGCACAGGGCGATCAGCTGCTCGCGCGAGTCGTAGTTGCGCGAGAAGAGCAGCACGCCGGCCACACCGCGGGCCGTGAGCCAGGGCTTTTCGTTCTCGGCCAGCTCCAGTC
>JALYXN010000502.1 GCA_030947085.1 Pseudomonadota bacterium
CGCAGGTGTCGCCGCTGCCAGTCCGGCAGGATGAAGTGAATCGCCAATGCGGCAATGGCCGCGCCGATCACGGTGTCCATTAGGCGCGGCAACATCACCGCGTAGCCGTTGCCGACCTGGTTCACCAGCATCACCACAAACAGTGTGATCATCGCCGTCGCCATCGCATAACGCCGATGCCGGGTGGCGAAAAACAGCACGCCGGTCAGCACGATCAGCGGCAACTGCCACAGCGGGCTGATCGAATGCAGCACCGCCCAGCCCACCACCAGCCCCACCGCGGTGCCGCCGACGCGCTGCAGCAGCACGCGCCATGTCGCGTGATACGTGGGCTGGCACACGAACAAGGTGGTCAGCAAGATCCAGTAGCCGTGTTGCGGATGCGCCAGGCGCATCACGATGTCGCCCACCAGCAACGCCGTAGCGAGCCGCACGGCGTGGCGGAATCGCGGCGCGCGAGTGCTGAACTGCGCCCGGATGCGCGTCCACGCCTCGGCCGGCGACTGCGGCGCCGGATCCTGCAGCGTGGCCTCCGCGTCGTGCGCCAGTAGCACCTTGCCGTCCAGCAGGCCGTGGATGGCGGTGAGGTTGCGCTCCAGTGCATCGAGCGCACGCTGCAGCTCCGCTACCGGCGCGCGGGGCGCGTCGCGCAGCGTGGCGATCGAGGCGTGCACATCGGCCAGCGCGGCTTGCTCGTCGGCGTCGATCTCGGTGCTGCTGCGCAGGCGCACCGCGTCGGCCAGCCGGCGGCAGCGATCCGCTTGCAGCCGCAGCAGGTGTTCGCAGCGAAACAGCACATCGCTGTGGAAGAACGCTTCGGCCAGCGCGTCGTACGGGTAGTGGGAGGAGTTGATGCGTTCATGGATGTCCTGCGCGGTGAAATAGCGCTGCAGCAACACCGCGGTCATGCCACGCGCACGGCGGCTGCCGATGCGGTCGATCAGCACCAGCCGGGCGTCGTTGAGCGTTGTCACCACTTGCTCGTTGCGCCGCGCCAGCGCCAGTTGCAGGGCCTGGTGATCGCGCCCGTGCAGCGGCAGAAACAGCGCCGCCTTGCTCTCCATCTGATCGGCCAGCGCGCGGAAGATGCGCGCCAGCGAATGCCGCACCGCCTGCTGCGGCAGCAGGGCGCTCCACAGCATTGAGAACACCCCGTACCAGGCCGCGCCGGCCAGGATCAGCAGCGGCTCGCGCAACAATTCACGCGGTGGCCCGCTGGCAAGGTCCGAGGCGATCATGGTGTATACCGCCAGGATCAGGGTGGCACCGGCAATCGTGGTGTAACGACCGCTGAGCGCGCCCAGCATCACCAGCAGAAAGGTGGCCAGCCACAGCGCTGGCGCAAACAGCAGCGGTCGTGGCAACAGCCATTCGACCGTGATCGCGACCAGCGCAAAACAGGCCAACGTCACCATCAACGTGGTGAGGCGGTTGCGCCACTGGTCCTCGGTTTCGGCCAGTGCGCAGGCGATCGCGCCAAGGAACAACGGAATCACCGGCGTCATCTGCCCGCTGACGAGGCCGTAGATCATGATCCCGCCCAGCGCCAGCAGCACGCGCAGGCACTCGGCGAAGCGGTCGTATCCGATCAGGCGAAACCAGACATCGACGAGGGACGGTGGGCGTGTCATCCGGTCAGCATAACGACGAGCGCTCCATCGTTGGCGTCTCGCGGCCAAAAAAATGCCGGCTATCGCAGCCGGCATTTTCAACACGATGACGCCCGCTGCTTACTGACCGCGCATGCGGCCCTGGAAGCGGGTGCTGCCGTTACCCATGTGTGGCAGCTTGATCCGGCCGATCGCATTGATGCGCTCTTCGGCCAGACGGTCGGCGGCCAGGTAGGTCGGGATGCCTTCGGTCTTGCTGATCTCGAAGATCCGGCCCAGGTTGTAATAGATCGTGCGCATCATGCGCATGGCGCGCTCGCGGTTGTAGCCGTCGATTTCCAGCGACACGTTCATCACGCCACCGGCGTTCACCGCGTAGTCGGGCGCGTACAGCACGCCGCGCTTCTGCAGCTCGTCGCCGATCTCGTCGGTGGCCAGCTGATTGTTGGCCGCGCCACAGATGATCTGCGCCTTGATCCGGTCGATGGTCTGCTCGTTGACGGTGCCGCCCAGCGCGCACGGCGAATACACATCGGCGTCGACGTCGTAGATCTCGTCCAGGCCGACCGCTTCGCAGCCCAGCTCGTCGACGCACCGCTGCACCGCGTCCTTGTTGATGTCGGTAACGAACACCTTGGCGCCCTGCTCACGCAGCAGCTTGATGAACTCGCCGCCGACATGGCCGCAGCCCTGCACCGCGTAGCTGTACTTGCCCACGTCCTCGTTGCCGTGCTTGAACTGCAACGCGGCCA
>JALYXN010000516.1 GCA_030947085.1 Pseudomonadota bacterium
GCGCGTCGCCCAGCGGCCACACCTTGCTGCCCATGGCCTCCAGCAACGGCCGCACCTTGTCGATGGCCGAGGCCTTGCCGGCGGCCAGAATATTGAGTTTCGCCGCCGCGGCCATGTCAGGACGACCGAACACCGGTGCCGCCACGTAGCCCAGACCGCGCCGCACGTGCTCCTGCGTCAGTTGCTGCGCCAGGGCCACCGAGATCGTGGCGTGATTCACGTGCACCGTGCCCGGGTCCATGGCGTCCAGCAGACCGCTATCAAGAAACACCTCGCGCACCGCCTGATCATTGGCCAGCATGCTGTGCAGCACCTCGCCCTGCGCCGCACGCTCGGCGCTCCTTGCCACCTTCGCGCCCAACGATGCCAGCGGCTCGCACGCTGCCTCGGAGCGGTTCCACACCGTCACTGCGTGACCGGCGGCAATCAGGTTGCTCGCCATCGCGCTGCCCATGGCGCCGAGGCCGATAAATCCGACTTTCATGAAGCGTCCTCGTATGCTTGATCAGTCGTGAAGTGAACCACGTGACAAATTCACGTAGCGTGATCCGCGGCGGATGGGCCGGGCCCGCACTTTTGATCACACCACCGCCCCGGCCGCGTGTCCGGAAGCCCACGCCCACTGGAAGTTGTAGCCACCCAGCCAGCCGGTGACATCGACGACTTCGCCGATGAAGTACAGGCCGGGTACCAACTTGGATTGCATCGTGCTGGACGAAATGCCGTCGGTATCGACGCCACCCAGGGTCACTTCGGCGGTGCGGTAGCCTTCGGTGCCGCTGGCGGTGATCGACCATGATTTGAGTTGCCGTCCTATGTCGGTCAGCTCGTTTTCGCGGTATTGCCGCATTGGGCGATTCTCGAACCATTGCTCGCACAGGCGCTGCGCCAGACGCTTCGGCAAGATATCCCCCAGCACGTTTTTCAGCTCGGCCAGCGGCCGCGCGTGGCGTTGGGCGAGCAGCCATTCGGCGGCATCGGTGTCCGGCAGAAGATCGATGCGCAGGTCGTCACCGGGCTGCCAGTACGAGGAAATCTGCAGGATCGATGGGCCACTGATGCCGCGATGGGTAAACAGCAGACCGGCGCGGAAGCTTTGCTTGCCCACGCACGTCTCGGCCATCGGCAGGGCCACACCAGCCAGATCCTGGTAATACTCCTGGTGCTTGCCGCTGAGGGTCAGCGGTACCAGCCCTGCCCGTCTCGGCAGCAGCTGATGGCCAAACTGCTGCGCCAGTTCGTAGCCGAAACCGGTCGCGCCCATGCTCGGGATCGACAAGCCACCGGTGGCCACCACCAGCGATTGCGCATGCACTTCACCGCGCGAGGTCGTGACGCTGAAACCCTCGGGTGTCTTGCGCACGCGCTGCACGCCGCAGCTCGCCTCCACTGTTACACCAGCCGCCTCGCATTCATCCAGCAACAGGCGCACGATTTGCTTGGAGGAGTCGTCGCAGAACAGCTGGCCCAGCTCTTTTTCGTGATAGGCGATGCGATGCTTCTCGACCAGCGCAATGAAATCCCACGGGCTGTAGCGTGCCAGCGCCGACTTGGCGAAATGCGGGTTGGCTGACAGGAAATGGGCCGGCGTCGTGCCCATATTGGTGAAGTTGCAGCGCCCACCACCGGACATCAGGATCTTCTTGCCGACCTTGTTGGCGTGATCGACTACCAGCGTCTTGCGGCCGCGCTGACCCGCGGCGATCGCACACATCAGGCCGGCCGCACCCGCCCCGATAACCAGAACATCCACTTTCATCGCGCCTGCACCCCGCATTCGATTCACTAACCAGTGCGCCATTATCCACCAGCCCGTTGAGTCGGCTTCGCTTACACTGGGTGGCCGCATTCCGAGAGACCATGCCATGCCTTCCTTCGATGTTGTTTCCGAAGTCGACAAGCACGAACTGACCAATGCGGTCGATCAGGCCAATCGCGAGCTGTCGACGCGCTTCGACTTCAAAGGTCAGGATGCCACTTACACGCTGGATGACTACGTCATCACGCAAAGCGCGCCCAGCGAATTCCAGCTGCAGCAGATGCTCGACATCCTGCGCGGCCGGCTGGTCGCGCGAAAGATCGACATCCGCTCGCTCGACGCCGGCGATCCGGACACCAATCTCGGCGGCTCGCGCCAGAAGATCACCGT
>JALYXN010000535.1 GCA_030947085.1 Pseudomonadota bacterium
GACTGGTTGCGCCAGCGCCCGGCGCCGCGCAGCGCGGCGGCACCGGAGAAGACCGCCACCGCAACTCCCACGGCGGCGCCCGCCGTGGCAAAGCCCAAGCGCAGCTTCAAGGAACAACGTGAGCTGGAGCAGTTGCCCAAGCAGATTGAACGGCTGGAAACCGACATCGCCGCCCATGGCGAGGCCATGAACGAACCGGCCTTTTTCAAGCAGGACAGCGCAGCGATCACTCGCGCCAACGAGGCGGTCGCCGCGCTGCAGGCCGAACTGGACGCCGCCTACGCACGCTGGACCGCGCTGGACGGCTGACGCGTTGCTGGCGATCCGTACCAACGGATCGTCAGCGCCTCATTTGGGCAGGATCGCGCTGAAGCCGGGAATCAGGATGTCGAAGGCGCGCTGCACCAGCCACCCGGCGGCAATCACCATGATCAACATTGAGCCCCATCGCAGCAGGGTGATTTGATAGAAGCTCGTCTTGCGCAACAGGAACGCCAGCGGCAAAAAGGCCAGCACGATCGCTTCCTGACCGATTTCCACGCCCACGCTGAAGCCGCCCAGCGACGCTGCCATGGCGCCGGCCGGCAACTCAAGCCCGGCCAGTGCGCTGGCGAACCCCAGCCCGTGGATCAAGCCGAAACCGAACGCCACCACCCAGATGCGTTTGTGCACCAGCGGATAGACGTTATTGAGCGCCGCCACCAGCACCGACAACGCGATGCCGGATTCCACCAGCCGACTGGGCAGATGCACAATACCGAGCACCGCCAACGACAGCGTGATCGAGTGGGAGACGCTGAAGGCGGTGACAATCTTGATCACGTCCAGGCACGCCGGCCAGAAGCTGCCCACCGCTTCCCAGCGGTAGCGCGAGCGGTGGCTTGCCAACGCCATCATCGCGCCACTGCTATCGGCCACACCCGCGCCCAGACGCACGTGGCGCGACGGCGCATCCATACGGCGCCGAATCAGCACCGCCGGCAATAGCAGCGAGAGTAGGAACAGGATGTGGTCGATCCCGGTCCAGATGTGCCAGATGCCGTCGTTGAGAAAGCTGGTGAACTCGCTCCAGCGCTCCGGCGCGTGCAGGTTCAGGGTCGCCACCGGTCGGTCCGGCCCTAGCACGGCTCCGGCCACCTTGTCGCCGGCATGGATGGTCACGATGCCGCGATGGTAGGGATCGAGGTCGTACAGCAAACGGTAGACCACAGTGAGTTTGCTCGGAATGTTCTTGTCGCAGACCGCATCGAACTCGATCACGGCATAAGCGCCATCGGTATGCTGGTCGATTTTCTGGCCGGTCGGGTGCAAGTCGCAGGTCAGGCCGTCGCCCTTGATGTCCACTCGCGCCATCGCGTATTGCTCGATCGCGGTGCGTCTTGCCTGCACTTCGCCCCAGGTGATGGCACCGTCGTGGTTCCCGTCGATGCCGATCGCAAAATCCAGATCGCGCAGGGCGATATCCCATTGCCCATGCAGGCGATGATGATCGGTCGCGTCCGTGCGCAGATTCAGATAGGCATCGCTCTCCTTGTGCGCCAGCGCTGGCAGCGAGGTCAGCAGCATCGCCAACGCCAGCCAGCCCACCAGAATGCTGCGAACGCGCCTCATGGCACGCCCCGTTTCATTGGGGGTGCGGGGGCTGTCGCGGCGGTCGCCAGTGATGCCAGCTGAGTCCGTGCCCGGGCGGCCAGCGGATCGATGGCGATATCCGAAAGGTGCGTGCGGGCGAGGAAGTCGAGCACGGGCTGCGCCGCCGATGGTTCGCTGGCTGCCAGCGCCGCCTCCAGCAGAATGCGCACGTCCGCCGGTTCTCGCTGCACGGTCCAGTTCTGCTGGGCCAGCTTCAGCGCCGACGACGGATCATGAAGCACATGCAACGCGAAGCGCGCCTGCTCGCGCTGGAAAACCTGGCTGCCGCGCTCGTCCAGGGCCGCAAAGCGACTGCTCATCAGCGCCGTGTCATGCGCGGCCTGCGGTTTGCCTGACGCCACTTCCGCCATCACCAGTCGCAGGTACGAAGTGTCGGACTCGGTCTGATCGCGCAGCAGATTGATCACCTCGGCCGGGCGGTGCTGATCGAGCAGGAAATCGGCATAGTCGGCCAGCAGAAAATTGTCGTTCGGCGCCCACTGCAAGGCTTGCTGGTAATGTTTTTCGGCCGCGTCGGTTTCGCCCATGCGCGCTGCCGTATCCGCCTGCAGACCAGCGATCCACGCCTTGATCGAGGGCGGCGCCTTCTGGCCCGGATCTTCCACGATCGAGAGCAGGGCGTAAGCCTGCTTTGCCTGTCCGGTCAGTGACCGCAGTGACGCCGTGCACACCATACCCATCAGGTCGCCGCCGTCGTTGGCGACGTGCACGCAGGCGCGATTGGCCAGCACTTCGTCCCCCTGCACCATCGCCACCGTGGCCAGCGTCAGCCAGGCCTGGACGTTTTCGGGATCACGCTTGAGGATGACATTCAGCTCTTCGCGCGAGGTCTGAAAAAAATGCCGGCTTTGCTGGATCGTGGCGTGCACCAGCAGCACCGGGATCGGTGGCGCCGGTTCGCCCATCCAGGGTTCGATCACGGCCATGGCGCGGCCCAGAAAACGCGCGTCGCCGGTGGCGCGACCGTAATCGATATAGGCGTGCGCCAGCCGTACTGCCTTGACCACATCGTGGGGGTGGCCGCTCAGATCGCGACGCAGCAGGTCGAACTGGCGTACCCGTGGATCCGTCGTGGGCGGGACATACTGCAGCACGACGTGGGGCGAGGCCGGGATGTACGGGATGTTCTGCTCCGCCTGCGAAAGGCCACTGATCAGCAGCAGCGTCAACGCCAGCAACAGGCGCGCCAGGCTCCGATGGAACTCGCGTCGTGCCACGCCGGTGCCATCGATGTCGAGCTTGCGCTGGAAGGTCGGCCTGCCATTACGGAAATGAAAGTGGGATCCGCTGTAGGTATCCCGCCGCAGGTCATTTTGGGCCGGCAACACCCCACAACCTGCTCGCCCCGGCTCGAAACTCATGAACCTATGGACGTCGCCGGCGCCCACCTGCTGCAGGCTGCTGACGGATGGCGCACGGCGATAGCTTGAGG
>JALYXN010000566.1 GCA_030947085.1 Pseudomonadota bacterium
CAGCAGTGGAATGACGACGCACAAGCGGGGGAGGGGGAGGCGGAACATGCAGACTCCGATCGCAAGGTTCGGCGCGGATCGCTTCATGCGAGGCCACACGGGACGGACAACGGATGCGGACCGGATCGTGCCTGGGTCCGCGCCGCGGGCGGTGGTTGGAAGCAACCGACCGGGGTTTGATGGGAGCAAGGTTTGAGTCGAGCAGGGTTTCAGCGATCAGCGGGTGTGACCAGCGTCAGCACTTCGTAGCAGGCGCCCATGGTGTGGTAATCCACCTTGCCAGCAGGGCTTTTCTCGTCGTCGATCTTGCGATTGTCCTGGGTCAGGATGCGGTACCAGGCGCCGTACCGGTGGTCGACCAGGTGTTCCCAGCTGTATTGCCAGATCCGCTCGTACCACTTGCCGTAGGCGGCATCGCCGGTGCGGTCCTCGAGCAGCGCCGCGGTAGCCAGCGATTCCGCCTGGACCCAGAAATACTTGTCGCCATCGCAAACGCTGCCGTCCGGCGCGAAGCCGTAGCAGATGCCGCCGTTGGCATCGTCCCAGGCGTGGCTGAGCGCGCGATCGAAAAGATCTTTCGCCTTCGGCACCAGCCAGTCCTGTGCACTACCGCGCTCGCGCAGCAGCGGATCCATGATCAGCATCAACTTGGCCCATTCGGTCTGGTGACCGGGCTGGAAACCCCAGGGCTTGAACAGATTCTTCGGGTCGTCCTGGTTGAACTCCCAGTCGATGTTCCAGTCGCGGTCGTAGTGCTCCCATACCAGCCCGTCGAACTTGGCCGCCTGACGCCGGGTCATGTGGTCGGCCAGTAACAGGGCACGATCGAGATAACGCGGTTCACGGGTCGCCTGATAGGCGGCGATCATCGCTTCGCACATATGCATGTTGGCGTTCTGGCCGCGATAGTCCTTGAACTGCCAGTCGGCATCGGCTTCGTCGCGGTAGAGGCCGGCGTCGGCTTCCCAGTAGCGCTGCTCGAGCAGGTCCCAGGTTTCGTCCATCCAGACCTTCGCCTCGTCGATGCCGGCCTTGACCGCGGTGGCGTAGGCCAGCAGCACGAAGGCGACCCCGTAAGCCTGCTGGGTACTGTCTTCGGGCTTGCCGTCGCGGATGGTCCAGTGGTAACCGCCGTTGGCGGGGTTGCGATGCACGTCGCGCAGATAACGCAAACCGTGCTTCGCCGCCTCGAGGTACTCGGGGTTACGAAACTCCAGCCAGGCCATCGCGTAGTTGAAGACGAAGCGCGTGCTGCTGACCAGGTGGCGATGGCGGCGATCGTAAATCGTGCCGTCGTCCTTGAAGTACTGGAAGAAGCCGCCGGCCGGATCGATGGCGTGAGGGTGGTAGAACGCCATGGTCTGCGCAATGTGCTGGCGCAGGAACGTGGCAGAGCGAAAGTCGGGCAGTGGGCTCACGGTTGTTGTTCCATGAAGGCGAGAACTTCGTCACCCGAGGGCATCGCGGAGAACGAACCGGTGCGGGTGACAGTGAGGGCGCCACAGGCGGCGGCAAAGCGCAGCATCGCGTGCAGGCGCGGGAGTTCGGTCAGCAGTTGATCGATGCGATCGGGCCCGGGCTCGATTTCGGCCAGACGGCACAACAGGCCGCCCACGAACGCATCGCCGGCGGCGGTGGCATCCACCGTCTTGACCGCGTAGCAGGGCAATTCACCCTCGGCATCCGGGTGGAACCAGCGCATCGTCTTGCTGCCGTCGGTAATCACCACCAGCCGGGTCCGACCCAGCCAGAACCGGTCCAGCGCCGCCTGCTCGCCGTCGACGGCGAGCCATTCAAATTCCTCGGCACTCAGTTTGACCACGTCCGCCAGATGCAGGGCGGGCCACATCAGCGGATTCGGATTGCCTCCTTCAGGCCAAAGCGCCAGGCGAAGGTTGACGTCGAAGCTGACCAGTGCGCCGGCGCGATGCGCGCGCTGCATGCCTTCGCGCGTGGTTTGGGCCAAGGCCGGGTGGGTCATGGAATTGGAGCAGACATGAAACACGGCCACGTCGCGAAACGTGTCGGCGCGGAAATCGCTCGGCCGGAACAGCAGGTCGGCCGAGGGGCCCCGATAGAAATTGAAACTGCGTTCGCCCTGCCCATCGAGGGTAACAAAGGCCAGTGCCGTGTTGGCTTCGCGGGTGCGCGCGATGTCGTCGGTACCGACGCCGGCGCGATGCAGGCTATCAAGCAGGAAGTCGCCGAAGCGATCGCGCCCGAGCATGCCGGCAAAGCGGGCGTTACCGCCAAGCCGGGCGATGGCGACGGCGACGTTGGCCGGTGCGCCGCCGGCGAACGGTGTGAAGCTGGCGGGAAAACCGTGGTCGTCGAGACCGTTCGCATGCATGTCGATCAGCGCTTCTCCAAAGCACAGAATGGGTCGCGGGGGCATGGGTTCGGAATCCATCACTGTTCCGTCACGGTGCGAATTTTGGAACCGCTGATACCGTAAAACACGATATACAGATAGCAAAGCAGCGGCAGAAAGAACGCGTGTTGCAGCCCGATGTGATCAGCCAGCACGCCCTGGATGTAGGGAACCAGCGCGCCACCGACGATGGCCATGATCAGCAAGCTGGAGGCCTTGCTCGTCATCGGTCCCAGCCGCTCGATGCCAAGCGCGAAGATGGTCGGAAACATGATCGAGTTGAACAGGCCGATGGCGATGATGCTGACCACGGCTGCGTCACCGGAGGTCAGCATGGTGGTCAAAACCAGCAAGGCGTTGATGGCGGCAAACAGCGCCAGCAATTTTCGGGGCGAGACCTTGGCCATCAGTGCGGAGCCGATGAAGCGGCCGATCATCGCACCGCCCCAGTACCAGGACACGTATTTGGCCGCCTGCTGTTGGCTCATGTGGCCGATATCGGGCATCGACAGGTAATTGACCATGAAACTGCCGATTGACACTTCCGCACCGACGTAGAAAAAGATTCCCAAAACCCCGAACAACACATGCGGGTGACGCAACACCTCGGCAAAACTGTGCTTGTCGTGATCGCCCTTGTCAGTCGCTTCGCTCAGCGTTGGCAGGCGAAACAGCCAGACGAACACCGCCAGCAGAAACAGCACCACGGCCAGCCCGATGTACGGGCCCTGGACCGCTTGCGCTTGCTGGGTCTGGTAGAGCAGCTGATCGGCCGGTGCCATGACGGCTACCGCGTCGGGGCTTTTCACCACGTTGGAGAGGATCAGCAACCCGCCGAACCAGGGGGCGAGGAAGGTGCCGAACGAGTTCAGCGCCTGCGCTAGCGTCAGCCGACTGGAACTGGTGCGCTCGGGGCCGAGCAGGGCCACATAGGGGTTCGCTGCCACCTGCAACACGGTAATGCCGGTCGCCAGCACGAACAGCGCGCCGAGGAAGGCCGGATACAGATGCAGGTTCGCTGCCGGCCAGAAGCCCAGCGCGCCAATGCCCGCAATCGCCAACCCGGCGACGATGCCCTTCTTGTAGCCCATCGCGGCGACCAGTCGGCCCGCCGGCATCGCCATCAGAAAGTAGGCACCGAAAAAGGTGAACTGGACCAGCATCACCTGGGCGTAGCTGAGCTGGAAGGTCGATTTCAGATGCGGAATCAGGATGTCGTTGAGGCAGGTCAGAAACCCCCACATGAAGAAGATCACCGTGAGCACGCCCAGCGCGACCGGGAAGTAGGTGTAGCGCTCTTTCCCTGCGGATGGATCAGGCGCGAGCGGCGTCGGTGCTGGACGGGTGGCGAAGGACATGAGGATTCCCCTGGGAATGATCAGACGGTGAGTGGTGGGCAACTGCTTTCGCGCACGACCAGCTGCACCGGCGCGACGGTCTGGCAGCTTTCGGCCTGCGGATGCTGCAGCCGCCGAAGCACCATGCGGGCTGCCTGCCGACCGCGTTCCTGCGGTGCGGCCGACAATGTGGTCAGTGGCGGCATCCCCAGCGCGGCTTCGGCGATGTCGTCAAAACCGGTCAGTGCAAAATCCTGGCCGGGGCGAAGTCCGCGCTGATTGAGGCCCAGCATCAGCCCCAGCGCGACCGCATCGTTGTAGCAAACCGCCGCGGTGGGGGAAAGTGCATCGTCGAACAGGGCATGGGTTCGATGCGCGGCATCAAGCCGGGTCGGCGCGCATTCAACGCGCCACAGCGGCTCGATGCGCAAACCGGCGTTCTGCATGGCTTGCGCATAACCGGCATGGCGTTGCCGGCATGAGCTGGAGTCCTTGTGCCCGCCGAAAAAGGCGATCTGCCGATGACCGCGGGCAATCAGGTGCTCGGTGGCCAGGCGAGCCCCGCGCTGGTTGTCCAGCATCAGCTGGTCCCAGTGGGCGAATTCGGGCAACGAGCCGTCCAGCTCGCGATTGAACAATAACAAGGGCGCCCGGCTCCCCACTGCCGCCAGCACGTCATGGGCGTTGCTGTGTTCGGCAGGCGACAGGATGATGCCGCCGGGTCCATGCTCCAGCAGCGAAGCCAGCACACTCTGCTCACGCACGGGGGATTCACCGGTGCAGCCGAGCAGGGTGACGAACCCGGCGCCGCCCAGTACCTCGTCCACCCCCGAGGCAAACTCGGCGAAGAACGGGTTGGCCAGGTCGTTCAGTACCAACGCAATGCTGGAGGAGGTGCGTTTGCGCAGATTGGCGGCGGCCCGGTTGTAGACGTAGTCTTGTCGACGCAGTTCTTCCTCGACCCGTGCACGGGTGATCTTGTTGACCAGCGGACTCTCGCGCAGCACCAGTGACACCGTGGCGCGCGACACGCCGCAGCCCGCGGCGATGTCGTTCAAGGTCACCTTGCGGTCGATTGGGGTATGGTTCGACATGTATCTTTAACCCGATTAGAACGATCCAAATGTAGCTTATCGCTGGAGTTTGGCACGCCGCGGCGCAACGTGCCTTGTTCGACACCGAGTGCTAGCGTGCCTATCCCCCGCTTTTCAGAGACCCGATCAATGATGACTTTTCGCTGGCGTGGAGTGTTCACCTGTGTGCTTGCAGCGACCTTCGGCATGGCCGCGAGCCTGCCCGCCGAGGCAAGCGACAGCGGTCATTCGGCGTCGGTCGACCCACGCATTGGCACCGGTGGTGATGGTCACACCTTCCCCGGCGCCACCGTTCCCTTTGGCATGATCCAGTTGTCGCCGGATACCGCGATGCCGGATTTCAAGCATGCCTACAAGTGGGCGGCCGGGTATCAGTACGGCGACCGCAGCATCATGGGTTTCTCGCACACACACTTCTCCGGCTCGGGTCATTCCGATCTGGGTGACGTGCTGGTGATGCCAATTTCCGGTGCCGTGAAACTCGACCCGGGTGACCCGTCCAGGCCGGACAGCGGTTACCGGTCGCGCTTCTCGCATGCCAGCGAAGTGGAGCAGGCCGGCTACTACGCCGTCACCCTGAGCGACTATGGCATCCGTGCCGAACTCACCGCGGGACGCCGCGTGGGCTGGCACCGTTACACCTTCCCGGTGGGCAAGCCGGCGCATGTGTTGCTTGATCTGCGCCCCAGCATCTACGACTACCCCGGCAAGGTGCTGTGGGCTAGCCTGCGCGTGCATCCCGATGGCACCGTGACCGGCTGCCGCACCACGCGCGGCTGGGCACCGGGACGAAAACTGTGTTTCGCCATGCGCTTTTCACAGCGGATGACCTCTCGCGAGCTGGACAATCGCGAGACCGATGTCGGTTACAAGGGTTTTGAGGGCCCTGGCAACCGGCCGGAGGATCACGACGCGCAGAACGGCCGCGCGCTGGTCGGCGTGTTCGACTTCGGCAAATTGGCGAAGCCGCTGGAAGTGAAAGTGGCGATTTCGCCGGTAAGCGAGGCGAACGCGACGGCCAATCTTGACCAGGACGGCAAGGGCTGGGACTTCGATGCGCGCCGCGCCGAGGCCAGCGCGGCCTGGGACAAGGCGCTGGCGGTGGTCGACATCGATGCACCCGCCGCCACCAAGACACTGTTCTATACCGCGCTGTATCACGCGATGCTGTCGCCCACGCTGAGCATGGACGTCAATGGCGACTATCGCGGGCCGGATCACGCCGTGCATCGCGCGAAGGGCTTCGAGTTCTATTCCACCTGGTCGTTGTGGGATGTGTATCGGGCGCAGCAACCACTGATGGTGTTGCTCAACCCGCAACGCAGCACCGACTTCATTCGCTCGCTGATTGCGGCGCAACAGGCCAGCCCGTTCGGCATCCTGCCGGTGTGGGCGTATCAGGGGCTGGAGACGTGGTGCATGATCGGTTATCACGCGGTGCCGGTGATCGCGGACGCGTATATCAAGGGGGTGCGCGGCTTCGATGCCCAAGCGGCGATGAAGGCGATGGTGGCCAGTGCCAC
>JALYXN010000568.1 GCA_030947085.1 Pseudomonadota bacterium
CTTGTTCAGCGTTGCCTTGAGCTCGTCATCCCCACGAAAGTGGGGCTCCGGTGACATCGCGTGTTGGCGGCCTATCGAAGCCACTGGATCCCTGCGTTCGCAGGGATGACGAGCTTAAGTAAGTGCCACTCAGATCAATGCTTGATATCGGTCGATTGAGACCGTTCAGCCGAGTGATCACTCGGCGGTAGCGGCGCGAGCTCTGAATCATCCAGCAACTGAAGCAACTGGGCCTCGATCCATTCCAGGTCGGGAATCATGGCGACGTCATCGCAAACCAGTACGTGCGCACGCACGCCCGGCGGCAAGGGCTTGCCATCGTGGGTCGGCAGGATCAACTCGGCATTCAACGTGGTCAAGCGTGGAAAACCCTGCGTGATCACGGCAATGAATGGCAGCTTGGGGTCATCCCCCAGGGCCTTGAGTACGGCGACACGGACGCTGAGGTCGGCATCGCCTTCCTCAGCGCCCGACAGCGCGGTGAACGAAACCAGTGGTACACGCCAGCCACGCCAGGCGATGCGGCCCAACAGCCAGTCGGGCGCGCCCGATACGGGCTCCGACGTGCTCTGGGTGATGACTTCGGCAATCGTCGCATTCGGCAACAGGAGACGCAGGTTACCTACCGGCACCAAAACGCAGCGAATTTCACGCGGCAGCGGATCACTCATGGAAACACCTCGATCAGGTGCGCCGCCAGCTCAGGCGGCGTACCGGAAAAACTGACCAGTCGTTCGGCGAATATTCCGCTGACCATGTCGGCAAAATGTTCCCCGGACGACGCCTCTACCCAGACCTGGCCGCCGCGATCATGGATCGCCTGCGCGCCCGCGACAGCATCGTTGCCACGACCGGCGAAGACGATCGCCAGCGCGTCATGACCAAACGCGTTGGCCGCCATTGTCAGACTGAAGTCGATGGACGGATTCAGCGCCGCTTCGGGACCGTCTGCCTGCCATTCGATCATGCCGTCACGGCGCAATCTGACCTGCTGACCGGCCGGCACGACCAGCACCTCACCACATCCGGCCTTTTCACCCGCACGCGCCAGACGTACCGGCAACGCGCAACTGGCGGCGAACCTTTCAACCAGTGCCGTCTCCTGGTTGTCACCCAGATGTTGCGTATGCAGAAAGGTCAGACGGGTTGTCGCTGGCAGTGCCGCCAGAAAGGCGCAGGCAGACTCGATACCGCCGCTGGCCGCACCAAGCAATACAACGCGGCTCACCGCCGAGCCGGGTTCATCGAGCATCATCTCGTGCCCGCTTTCATGCACGTAGGCCTGCGGGGCGATCGCATCTTCCATCGACACCAGCTGCAGACTCATGGTCGCCTCGGCATCATCGGAATTCGACTCCGCGTCGGGCGCGAGAAAGTCCGCAGCGCTCATTTTCTGGACGCCGAACGCTTCCAACCGCGTGGTTTGCTCCGGCTGCGGCTCTGACGCCTGTTCGGCGTCGTCATCCAGCAAAGCCCAATTGTCGGGCGCTTGCACCGCTGCAGCGGCGCCCTCGGTAGCCGGTTCGGATGCTGTCGCAGGAATGGTCGCGACCGATGGCTCGGTCAACGAGGACAACTGCAGGTGATCGGTCGGGTATTCCGCCGCGGACACCGCGGGGAGCGGGTTCTCGACGGGTGCATCGGTCATTTCGACCGAGTCAAGATTGATCGCCTCGATCCCAGCTATCGATTCGACCGCGGGCTCGGATGCGGTAACCGCTTCGCCAAAGTTGCCAACGTGCAGCGGTGGTGGTTCTTCACCATCGAAGTAGCGAAGGCCTGGCCCTGACTGTTCTTGGTCCTCTTCGGGCAGATCACCGGACGCGAGCATGGCTTCCAGCTCCGCGGCCAGACTTTCGGAGTCTGCACTGGCCTGCTGCTCCCGATCGACGGCGAGCCCGTCTTGATCCCCATGGTGTACCGGGACGTCTGGAGCGGAAGCGGGTTCGAAAGCCGCTTCCGCTGCCACTGAAACCGGTTCTTCAAGGGAGATGTCGCTAGTCGGCACGATGGGCTCATCGACAAGCACCGCCGTTTCCGATGGCGCGAGTTGCTGGGCTGAAGCAGCCATGGGGGCATCCAGACCGCGGGCATTGTCTGGTCGCGGCGGATCGATATCGCCCGCCGCCAAGACTTTCACCGCAAGGTGACGCGCCCAGCGGGCGCGATCCCATCCGGTGAGTGCCCGGCTGGCCTGAGCGTCATTGAAAACCACACGCGGCCGATCGCCATCAATCACGTGGTAAAGATGATCGAGGGCATCATCGGCGCTGTCGTCGAGATTGACCACGACCACCTCGGCGCCGACCTGCTGCAGCAGATCCCGACTGAGCGTGGACACTTCGCCCTCGTGAACAATTCTGGCGCCGCGCTCATTCAGCGCGTCGCGAAGCAGAATGCCCAGCTCGGTGTCGCCGAACAACAGCGCAACCGCCGGGACCGTATCACTCATGAACCAGCTCCGTAGTCGCCAACTGCGCCAGCACCTCGGATATCTGCACCAGCAATTCGGCTTCCTGATAAGGCTTGCCGAGATAGCGATCGACACCGATATCGAATGCCCGCTGGCGATGCTTGTCGCCACTGCGAGAGGTAATCATGATGATCGGCACGTCGCGCAAGCGTGGGTCGGCTTTCATGTGCGATGCCAGCTCGTAGCCGTCCATGCGCGGCATTTCGATATCCAGCAGCATCAAATCCGGCACGCGCTCGTGCAATTTCTCGATCGCGTCGATACCGTCTTTCGCCGTGCTGACTTCGTATTCGTGCCGTTCGAGAATGCGGCTGGTGACCTTGCGCATGGTGATCGAGTCATCCACCACCATCACCAGCGGCTGCACCTGAACCTCCTCGATGACCGGCGCCTGGATCGCGCTGAGGCCTTCGGCCAGGCGCTGGTCGCGGCGGATGATGCCATGCCGGACCAAGGGTGCCAGATCGAGAATGACCAGCACGGATCCATCGCCCATGATGGTGGCACCGAGCAGACCTGGAACAGAACTGATCTGCGGACCCACCGACTTGACCACAATCTCCCGCGACCCGAGCACGGCGTCGATACGGATGGCGGCACGCAGGTCACCGGCACGCGTCAGCAACAGTGGCTGCTGCTCGTCTTCGGCCGGCAAGCCCGGCGGAAGCCCGAGCAGATCGGCCAGATCGTGAATGCCGTAAGACTCGTTGCCATAGTCGAACGTGGGCTCGTCTTCGGTGAGCCACTCGGCCAGATCCTCCGGGTTGACTCGCGCAACGCCCTGCACCGAGGTCATCGGAATCGCGAAGGTCGCTTCACCAATGCGAACCAGGATAGCCTGGGTTACCGCCAGCGTAAACGGGAGACGCAATACGAACGTGGTGCCCTGGCCCTCTTCGGACTCGATCGAGAGCGAGCCGCCGAGCTGCTTGATCTCGTTGGCGACAACATCCATGCCAACGCCACGACCGGCCAGCTGGGTGATCTTGCCCGCGGTGGAGAAGCCTGGCTGGGTGATCAGTGACAGCAACTGGTTGTCGGACGGTTTGGTCCCCTCGCGCAGCAGGCCGCGCTCGATGCCGCGCTTGCGAATCGCCGAACGATTCAGCCCGCGGCCATCGTCGCTGACGCGGACCACCACCTCGGTTGCCTCGCGCGCCACCTGGATGCGGACCGACCCTTCCGCCGGTTTGCCAGCCTTGCGGCGTTCGCCCGGGGACTCGATACCGTGAGCAATGGCATTGCGCAGCATGTGCTCAAACGGTGCCTTGATACGGTCGAGCAGGTTGCGATCCATCTCGCCGTGAGCGCCGTCCACGTAAAGTTGCGCGTTTTTGTGTTGTTCCTGCGCCGCCTGGCGAAGGGTGCGACGCAGGTTGGGCACCATGGTATCGAACGGCAGCATGCGGGTACGCAGCAAACCATCCTGCAGCTCGGTACTCACACGCGACTGCTGGATCAGCAGCGTTTCAGACTGACGAGTGAGTTCGTCCAGCGCACTCTGCAACGACACCAGATCCGATACCGACTCGGCCAGTGCACGAGAGTACTGCTGCAGCTGCGAGTAACGATCGAGCTCCAGTGGATCGAACACGGTCAGACCGGCCTCCCGATGTTCACGCTGGAAGCGCGCGATGATCTGCGCCTCGGTCTCGATTTCAAGCATGCGCAGCTGGCTGCGAAGACGCGATACGGTCTGCTCCAGCTCCACCAGGTTGAACCGGTAGCCAGCGACCTGCTGCTCCAGTCGCGAGCGGTAGATGGCGACTTCGCCAGCGTGGTTGACCAGGTTGTCGAGCAGATCGGCGCGAACCCGGATCTGTTCTTGCGAGGAGCGAACCTCTTCCTCCATTTCCGGCAACAGGTCCGGCAGATCGAGTTCGTTGGCCGGGACGCTCGCGCGCGACTTCTCCGCCGGCTGCTTCGGTGGCGTGGGTGTCGACGCCGGCATGGCAACCGCGGCCAGCACGGCATCATCGGTCATGGTCGTTTCGCCCGCCAGGGCCAGCAAACCATCGATAGTGGACTGCGGATAGTCGGTCGCCTGACCCTGCGATACCTGTTGGACCAAAGCGTGCAGTTGATCGAAACTGGCTTCCAGCGCAGAAATCAGGTGGGCCGTTTTGGACGGGTCGCGAATCGGCTTTTCAAGCAGGGTTTCGGTGGCATGGGTGAGATCGCCCACCCCTGTAAGGCCGGCAATGCGGGCGCCTCCCTTCAGCGTATGCAAATCGCGCTGCAATTCGGGGACATGCTTGAGCTCAGTCGGCTCGGCGTGCCATTGCGCCAGGACGCCATCGGCGTGATCGAGAATCTCTCGTGCCTCGTCGATGAACACTTCCAGCAGATCGGCATCGATGTAGCCGAAATCGGCAACTTCGGTTGCGTTGCTCTCCTCGATCTCGCCAGCGATGGCGTCGCCGGATGACGGCGTTTCATCGGCCTCAACTTGTTCAGTTGCGGCCCGTTCCGTTTCTGCTTGCTCGGCCGCGGCTTGCTCGGCCGCAGCTTGCTCAGCGGCCAGTTCGATTGCGGCTTGTTCGGCTGCGGCTTGTTTGGCGGCAGCCTGTTCCATTGCAACTTGTTCGATTGCTGCTTGTTCCGTTGCGGCCCGTTCCCTTGCAGCTTGTTCGGCCGCGGCCTGTTCAATGACGGCTTGCTCGGCCGCGGCCTGTTCGATGACGGCTTGCTCAGCGGCGGCTTGATCGGCAGCCTCCGCTTCGGCGACCAATGTATCTACCGCGGCCTTCTCTGTTGCAATCTGCTCGGCGGCGAGTGCATCGACAGCTGCTTGCTCCGTTCCGGCGTGCTCGGCAGCCAGGGCCGCGTCATGGGCCTGATTCTCCGCCGCTTGCTGGGCGGCCGAGGCCTCGATTGCGGCCTGTTCTACCGCCGTCTGTTCGGACGCCAATGCCTCGCCAGTCAACGCGTCCTCGGCAGCTGAGTTCTCGTTGGCTTGTTCGCCATTAAAAGCGCCAAGTGCAGCCGCCATCTCG
>JALYXN010000571.1 GCA_030947085.1 Pseudomonadota bacterium
CCCAGCTGATACTGCCGGGTTTGTCCGGCGTTTCCGACAACCAGAAGTTGCCCGACTGCAACATGCGCAGCCGATCGGGGCGATAGAACACCCCCATGTGCTCATCGCGATCGTCGCCGTATCGACCTCGTCCAAACCAGCGATAGGCAGGCAGCTTGCTGACCAGATAGTCGCCCTGGAACTTGAACAACTCCTGGGTGCCGAACAGGTCGGGGTGTTCCTGCGCGATCGTGTGCACCATCAAGTCGCGCCGCAGGTCCCAGCGGTTGGGTCCGTCTTTGGCGGTGCCGAGGCGCACGTTGAACGTCATCACCCGCAAAGCCGGGGCTGTCGCGGTGGCGGGTGGGTGGGCCGTGGCGCATGCGCCCAAGGTGATGGCGATCAGCAGCAGAAGGAAGATGCGCACGGTGTCGGCTCCATCGGGACGTAGATCGAATGCGTACCTTAGGCGACAGGGCGTGCTCCGCGCCAGTGTTCAAGTGCTTCTGGAAGCCTGCGGAAGGATGTTCTAGTCTGCAGACTGCCGTTTTCCGGATGCCGCCATGACTGCTGTCACTTTGCTGATTCACTCACGTGCCGCGCGTGGCGCCAGGGGTCTGGCTGCCGCGTTGCTGATCGCATCCACGGCGGCAGGCGCGAATCCGGCTACGGCTAAGACAACGGGGCCACAGGTGCAGCTTGCCAATGGTGTGATCCAAGGCAAGACCGCCGTGATTTCGAGCAGTGCCGTCACGCTGGACGAATTCCAGGGCATTCCCTATGCCGCGCCACCGACCGGACCGTTGCGCTGGAAGCCGCCGCAGGCGGTGAAGCCCTGGGCGGGAGTGCGCCAGACGACGCGCTTCGGACCACGCTGCATGCAGTTGCCGTTGTTCGACGACATGGTGTTCCGCAGCGATGGCATGAGCGAAGACTGCCTTTATCTCAATGTGTGGCGGCCTGCTAACGGCGGAAAGAAACTACCGGTACTGGTGTACTTCTATGGCGGCGGCTTTGTCGGCGGGGACGGATCGGAGAAGCGCTACGATGGTGCCAGTCTGGCCGGCAAAGGGATCATTACCGTCACCGTGAACTATCGGTTGGGCGTGTTCGGCTTCTTCGCGTTGCCAGCGCTGGCTGCCGAATCAGCACAGCATGCAACAGGCAACTACGGGCTGCTGGATCAGGTCGCCGCGCTGCGCTGGGTCAAGGCGAATATTGCACGCTTCGGCGGTGACCCAAGCCAGGTGACCATCGCCGGCGAGTCGGCCGGGTCAATCTCGGTGAGTGTGCTGATGGCCTCGCCATTGACGCGCGGATTGTTTGCCCGCGCGATCGGCGAAAGCGGCGCGCTGATTGCGCCGATCGCTCCGGTGCCGCTGCCCGAGATCGAGCAGCACGGAAAGGCGCTGGCCGACAAGCTGGGCATTGATTCGCTCGCTGGTTTGCGCCAGTTGCCTGCGGAAAAATTGCTTCAGGCGACCAGCGAGACGGGCTCGGCGCATGCCGAGGTGGCCATCGATGGTTATCTGCTCACCGAGGCGCCGGCGATCACCTTCGGCCGCGGCGGGCAGGCCAAGGTGCCCTTGCTGCTGGGGTCCAATTCGCAGGAGGGTTCTTACCCCGGCCTGCTGGACAAGCAGCCTCCGACACCCGCGAATTATCGCGCGGCGCTGACGAAGCTGTTCGGCAAGCATGCGGCCCGGGCGCTGTCGCTGTATCCCGGCGACAGCGAGGCGAGCGTGAAACGATCCGCTACCGAGCTGGCCAGCGACCTGTTCATCGCACACAGCACCTGGCGCTGGATGGACCTGCAGCGCCGTACCGGCGACGCGCCCGTGTATTACTACTATTTTGACCAGCCGCGCCCGGCCAGGCGTCATCCGGCACCCGGTGAAGTAGCCGATGTCGGCGCCGTGCACAGTAGTGAAATCGAATACGCCTTGGGCAATCTCGATGGCAATGCCGTATACGCATGGACCGCCGCGGATCGGGAGACATCGCGGGTGATGGAGGGCTATTTCGCCAACTTTATCAAGACCGGCGACCCCAATGGAAAGGGTCTGCCCCATTGGACTGCCGTAAGCCCGTCCGGCGGCGGATGGCTGCGCCAGACGATCGATGTTCATACCCGCACGCAGGTGGATAAGCAGGCGGCTCGGCAGCGGTTTCTGCAAGACTATTTCGCCAACCGAGCGCCATCTCA
>JALYXN010000591.1 GCA_030947085.1 Pseudomonadota bacterium
GCTGCTTCCTTGCCGTCCTTGCCCTGCTCGATGTAGCGCACGATGTTTTCGATCATCACGATCGCATCGTCGACCACGAAGCCGGTGGCCACGGTCAGCGCCATCAGCGAGAGGTTGTCCAGCGACATGCCGGTAAAGGCCATCACGCCGAAGGTGCCCAGCAGCGACAGCGGCACCGCCACCGATGGAATGACCGTGGCCCAGAACCGGCGCAGGAACACGAAGATCACCCCGACCACCAGGAAAATGGTCAGGATCAGGGTGAACTGCACATCGTGCACCGAGGCCTGGATGGTGATGGTGCGGTCGGCGAACACATCCAGATGCACGTCGGCGGGCAGCGCGCTGCGCAGTTCCGGCAACACCTGACGGATCTGCGCCACGGTCTGCACGATGTTGGCGCCGGGTTGCCGGCGCACGTCCAGCAACACCGCCGGCTTGCCGTTGGCCCAGGCCGCCAGCTGATCGTTTTCGACCCCGTCGACCACCTTCGCCACATCGGACAACCGCACCGGCGAGTTGTTCTTGTAGCTGATGATGGTGTTCTTGTACTCGGCCGCCGTCGCCAGCTGATCGTTGGTGCCGATGCTGTAGCTCTGGGTCTTGCCGTTCAAGGTGCCCTTGGGCGCGTTGACGTTGGCCTGGGTCAGTGCGCTGCGCACGTCCTCCATGGTCAGGCCGAGATTGGACAGCTGCGCCGGATTCACCTGCACCCGCACGGCGGGGCGCACGTTACCGGCGATCGACACCAGCCCGACGCCCTGCACCTGCGACAACTTCTGCGCGATGATCGAATCGGCCAGATCGTTCACCTCGCGCAGCTGACGGCTGTTGGAGGTGAGCTTGAGAGTGAGGATCGGCGCGTCGGCCGGATTGACCCGGTTGTACACCGGCGGATACGGCAGGTTGCCCGGCAAGGTGCCCTTGGCCTGGTTGATGGCGGCCTGCACGTCCTGCGCGGCGATGTCGATGTCGCGATCCATCGAGAACTGCAGGATGATCGTGGACAGGCCCGCGGACGAATCTGAGCTCATCATGGTCAGCCCGGAGATCTGACCGAGGTTGCGCTCCAGCGGCGTGGTGATCAGCGAGGCCATGGTGCTGGCGCTGGCACCCGGGTACTGGGTACTGACGACCATGCTGGGCGCTTCGATCTCCGGCAGTGCCGACACCGGCAACTGGCGGTAGCCAAGAATGCCCAGCAGCAGCACTGCCACCATCAACAGGGAGGTGGCGATCGGCCGGCGAATGAAGAGGGTCGAGAATCCCATGGCTATCCGTAACGTGGTGGGGCGGCTTCAGCGTCGATAACGCCACATAGTGATGCGGCGCGTTGTGGCAGTGCGGTGCGCCCTGGCGCACCGGCGAAGTCATCAGTGACGGTGGCGACCGCCCGCGTTGTCTTTCTTGGCCTTGTGGAGCTCGGCGGTGGTCGGCGCCGCCGGCACTTCGCCCGGCTTCAACGCATTGACCTTGCTGCCGGGCTTGAGCCGGAACTGGCCCTCGGTCACCACGCGATCACCAACCTTGAGGCCAGTGCCGACCATGACGTGGCTGTCGCCGACTTCGCCGGCGATCACCACCGCCTGCATCTTGACCGTGCTGTCGGCCTGGACCTGATACACGTAGTCGCCGTCCGGGCCGCGCTGAACCGCCTGCGCCGGGATCACCAGGCCGCCATTGACGGTGTTGACCAGCAACTGCACATTGACGAACTGACCGGGCCACAACTCGTTCTTGCTGTTGCTGAATTCCGATTTGAGCCGGAAGGTGCCGGTGCTGGTATCGATCTGGTTGTCGATCACCTTCAACACGCCACCGCTGGCGATCGGGTGCGCATCGGTGCGATCGAGCGCGGTGACCTGCAAGGACGCGCCTTCTTCGCCGGCCGCCGTACGCACCAGGTCGAGGTTCTGCTCGGGCAGGGTGAACAGGATGTTGATCGGGTGCAGCTGGGTCAGCGTGACGATCGCAGTGGAGGTGGTCACCACGTTGCCCGGGTCGACGCCGCGGATGCCGGCCAGGCCGTCGATGGGCGAAATCACCTTGGTGTAATCCAGCTGCACCTTGCTGTCTCGTACGCTGGCCGCATCCGCGGCTACCGTGGCCTCGAACTGGCTGGAGGTGTTGCGCAGCGTGTCCAGATCCTGCTTGGAGATGTAGCCCTTGCTGGCCAGATCCTTGCTGCGCTGCAGGTTGCTCTTCGCGGTCGAGAGCTGCGCCTGATCCTGACGCTGGCGCGCCACCGCCTGGTCATAGGTTGCCTGGTAGCTGCGCGGATCGATCTGCGCCAGTAGCTGGCCTTTCTTGACCGGCTGGCCTTCGGTGAAATCCAGACTCATCAGCTGACCGCCCACCTGAGGGTTGATGGTGACGGTATTGAGTGCCTGCACCGTCCCCAGTGCGGTCAGATAGACCGGTACGTTCTGCTTGACTACCGGCACTGCGGTTACCGGTACCGGTGGCGTGTCGGGCTTGCCATCCTTGCCCTTGCTTTTGCCTGACGCGTCGGAGGCTGATGTCGCCGAGGGCTTGTGCAGCAAACGGTAACCCACTCCTGCCACGACGATCACGGCAATCACCATCAACGCGATCTTCCAAAAACGCGACATGTAGAACTCCTGGATTCAACGGTACGAGCAAGCGGCACGGTTCGGCGCCGCATGCATCTGAAGTAGGCAACGGTGTTTTTCGAGCCAGGCATGGTAGCCGGCAGCCAAAACATCCCGATTTATGCAAAGCATAGAGGCAGTCCAACGACCTTGAACAATGCCGGTTGACATGGTTCGGCCATGACCGATGGCATGGTACCGGACCTCGATCGCCACTGAAGCACGCATGGCGTCGATCCGAGAATGCCATGATTACGCCTGTGGCGCGGAGCCACCGAATCGGAAACTTCAACTGCGCTTCGTTTATAATCCGCAACTTCATTGCCGGCCCCATCCCGTTTCGGGGCTGACGGCAAGTAGAATTCATCAAGTAGGATGCATGCCGTGCATCCGCGTGCCGGGCCACTCTCTGCCCCGGTGCAACCGTACCGGCGATTCAGGTGGTTCCGGGGAACCTCAGGGGATCTCCAGCTCTACCTACCGACAGGAGAACGTGCGTGAGCGGTTCCATAAGCAAATCCGATCAGAGTTTTCTGCGCCAGTTTTTGATCATGATCGTCGGCCTGACCTCGTTGACGTTCCTGCTGATATTTGTCGCGATGGCTATCTACAGCCGCGAGCCGAAGGAAACCAATCCGAACCAGGCCGCCGATACGGCAGCGCGCATCGCGCCAGCCGGTGCCGTTTATGCGGGCAACACCGGACGCGCGGCCATGCAAGCCGCTGCCGAGGCCGCCACCAAGGCTGCCGCGTCGCATGTTGCCTACGGCGGCACCACCGATGGCAAGGAGATCTTCAATCACCTGTGCACCAGCTGCCATACCTCCGGTGTCGCCGGTGCTCCGAAGGTAGGCAACAAGGCCATGTGGGCGCCCCGCGTCGCCCAGGGCATCGACACCCTGGTCAAGCACGCGATCGAGGGTTACCACGGCCCGGACGGCAATTACATGCCTGCCAAGGGCGGCAACCCCGCGCTGACCGACGAGCAGGTCACCAACGCCGTGCACTGGATTGTCGATCAAGCCAAGTAATGGCTTGATCCAACCACTGTCGTCAAGCGCCGCCTCCGGGCGGCGTTTTTCGTTTGTCCGTCCGCTGCGAGATAGGGGAAAGTTGGGGTTGCACGGTTGCCGAAAAGCTGAAAAAGCGCCCCACCCCAGCCCTCCCCTGCTCTGCAGGGGAGGGAGACGGGCGGTCAGAGGATGAGGGACAATCCGGGCGCATTTGCCTTTGCCCCTCCCCCTGCGAGTAGGGGGAGGTTGGGAGGGGGTTGCACGGTTACCGAAAAGCTAAAAAGCACCCCACCCCAGCCCTCCCCTGCTTTGCAGGGGAGGGAGACGTGCCGCGAGGCAGAGAGGGAAACGTGCCGCGAGGCAGAGAGGGAGAAGTGCCGCGAGGCAGGGAGGGAGATGTGCCGCGAGAGGGGGAGGAATGAGCTGCGTGGGGAAGTAACGCTGACGATTCACC
>JALYXN010000592.1 GCA_030947085.1 Pseudomonadota bacterium
GTTGTGCCCGTGCCCATGTCTGACGTCTTCGAGCTTGCCTGTGACCTCATTCGTCGTCGGTCCGTAACGCCGGAAGATGCCGGTTGTCTGCCGCTGGTCGGTGATCGCCTGGAAAGCGCGGGCTTTCGACTGCAGTATTTCAGCCATGGCCAGGTGGAGAATCTTTGGGCCACTCACGGTGATGCCGGGCCGACCCTGATGTTTCTCGGTCACACCGACGTGGTGCCGAGCGGGCCGGCATCCTCATGGCAGAGCCCGCCATTCGAACCTTCGGTGCGCGATGGCCATCTATACGGCCGCGGCGCGGCCGACATGAAGGCTTCGGTGGCCGCCATGGTGGTGGCGCTGGCGCAGTTCGTTGCCGAGCATCCGAAACACCACGGCCGGGTAGGTTTGCTGCTTACCTCCGACGAGGAAGGTGTCGCCATCGACGGCGTGCGCAAGGTGGCCGAGCATTTTCGCCGCAGCGGCGAAGTGATCGACTGGTGCGTGGGGGGTGAGCCGTCGGCCAAGGAAGCGCTCGGCGACCTGATCCGGGTTGGTCGACGCGGCTCGCTTTCCGGCACGCTCACCGTGCGCGGCGTGCAGGGACACGTGGCATATCCGGAGAAGGCACTGAATCCGATTCATGCCTTCGCTCCCGCGCTGACCGAACTGGTTGGCGAACGATGGGACGAGGGAAACCACGATTTTCCGCCGACCTCATTCCAGGTATCCAACCTCGACGCCGGTACCGGCGCCAACAATGTGATTCCGGGCGAGCTGGTTGCGCTGATCAATTTTCGCTACAGCACGGCCAGCAGTGCCGACGAACTGCGCGAGCGCACGGAAGGCATCCTCAGGAAGCACGGCCTGGCCTTCCATCTCGACTGGCATCTTTCCGGCGAGCCGTTCCTGGCGCCCGTCGGTGGCCGACTGCGCAAGACTGTCGTCGATGTCTGTCAGGAGTTGTGTGGCAGGACACCGGAGGAGAGCACCGGCGGCGGTACCTCCGACGGCCGTTTCATTGCGCCACTGGGCACCGAGGTGGTCGAGCTCGGCCCGGTCAACGCCACCATCCACAAGGTCGACGAATGCATCGACCTGGACGCACTGGAACAATTGCCTTCGCTTTATCATGCCATCTGCAAACGCATGCTCGGCTGATCCCGATCACTGGATCACGGCATTGACCGCCGCGTTCATTGCGCCGCTGCAGGCCATTGTTGCGGCACCTTGCGCAGGTCCTTCAGGTCGTAGCCCATCGCCCTGACCTTCTCGACCATCGCATCGTAGTCGGCCTGCGGCAGGGTCGGCGTGCGTGCCATGATCCACACGTAGTCGCGCTTGTCCCGCGCGATGATGGTCTGGCTGTAGTCGTCGTTGAGCGAAGCAATCACGTATTGCGCCTTGATCGGCCAGATGATCTGCACGCCCCATACGGCGTTGTGGGTGCCGTCCTGGACAAAGCCGGTCGAGTTGATCTGCTTGCGCTTGCTGTCGAACGAACCCTTGCGGTAACGAAAGACGGTGTCGATCTTGCCATCGGAATTCAGCGTGTAGGTTTCCACCGCATTGTAGGCTTCCCGTTCGAAGTAGCTGGGAATGCTGGCGATCACGTACCAGCTGCCCATGAAGCGGGGGAGATCGACGCTCGCCACCGGCTTGATCGGCGGCAGATCGGCGGCCTGCACGGTGGCGCTGCCGAACGACAGGCTACACACGAGCAGCAAGGCTTTGGACATGTTCATGAGAAGCTCCGAAGAAGAAAGACGATGGGATCAGGGGCGTGCGAAGCGGTAGTGCGCGACCAGCCATTCCTGGCCATTGTCGTAACCGAACAACTCGGCGCAGGACATCCAGAACATCCGCCAGCGCTGGAACCAGAGCGCCGCCGACTTGCTGCCGTAAGCCTCGGTCAATATCGCCATCACCTCGTCCTTGCGTGCATCCTGGTTGGCCAGCCAGTGGTTGGAGGTGCGCTGATAATGGGTGCCATCGATATGCCAGCGATGCTCGATCCGCAGATCGCGCTGGAACCACAGCAAGGTATCCGACGCCGGCATCAGGCCGCCGGTAAAGAAGTGGCGGCCCATCCAGTTGTCGTCACCGCTGGTCTCGAACGGATACATCAGCGTCTTGTGCGCAAAGATGTGCACGAACAACTTACCGCCCGGCTTCAGCCAGGTCGCGATACGGCCCAGCAGGGTTTCGTAGTTGCGCATGTGCTCGAACATCTCGATCGAAACACATCGATCGAAAGCCGGGTTGTCCAGTTGCAGCTGGTTGACGTCCTGGGTGATCACCTTCACGTTGAACAGGCCGCGCTTGAGACACTTCGCCTCAATGTGTTCGCGCTGCTGGTTGGAGTTGGACACGGCGGTGATGCGTGCATGGGGATAGCGTTCGGCCATCCAGAGCGTCAGCGAGCCCCAGCCGCAGCCGAGTTCGAGAATATTCTGTCCATCAGCCAGTTCGGCGCGTACGCCGTAGAGTTTCAGCATCGCGTCTTCGGCCTGCTCCAGCGATTCGTTACCCTGCGGGTAGTAGCAACTCGAATACTTCAGCCGCCTGCCGAGACACAGCTCAAAGAACCTTGGCGGCAATTCGTAGTGCTGTGCATTGGCGGCATCGGTATGGATGGCCACCGGACTCTGACGCAGCATCTCGATGCGCTCGGCAAAGTGCGCTGCCTGGCGATCGAGACCTCCGGCCATTTCCTCGCGCAGTCGTTGGCTGCACATGCGGCGGATGCCCTGGCGCAGCAACGGGTCGGGTATGCGGCCGCGTTCGGCCAGGCCAAGCAGGCCGCTGGCGGGTTGTTCTTGCAACAGTTCGGTCGCGGTATCGGTGTGGTTCATGATTTGCTCCTTTTCGGAAACCAGGGAATCAGCATGGGTGTGCTGTCCTGATAGGCCCGATAGTCTTCGCCGCGACTGCGCAGCGCGTGGGTTTCGGTGTAGGGGATGCCGCTGATCCAGCGCAGGAACACATACATCACCAGCGGCCCGGACCACGCCAGCCACCACAGCGGCGAACCGACGGCGAGACAGACGTAAGCGAACCAGTGCACCCATTCGAAAAAATAGTTGGGATGACGCGAATAGCGCCACAGGCCGTCGCGGCAGGTACGACCCGCGTTGGACGGGGCTGCGCGAAAACGCGCCAGCTGCCGATCGGCAATCGATTCGCCGATGACGCTGATCAGCCAGATCACCACACCGGCCAGCAGCCAGCCGACAGCGAGATCCGGATTGGCCGCAACGGCCAGGAACGGCAGCACGAACAGCGGAATCAGCAAGGCCTGAAACTGGAAAAACAAGAAGAAATTGAGCTGGTTGCCGTGCCAGTGGGCGCGAAGATTCTGGTACCTGCCGTCCTCGGGTTCGCCACGAACCCGCTGCCACAGGTGCGCAGCCAGACGCGCGCCCCAGACGCCACCAAGCACGGCGACAGCCAGACGCGGCATGGCGTCGCCGTTACCAAGCAGGGCAAACCAGATCGCGCCGCCACCCACACCGGTCGACCACAGCACGTCGACGATGCCCGCGTTGCTGCGCGCGCGCTGCCAGCGCCAGCCGAAAATCATCATGATGACGGCCATCAGCCACAGCGCGCCGAGCTGGATCCACGGGTTCATGATCGCTGCCCTCTGAGCACTGCCTGCGTAGCGGATTTACCGGCGATACCGCGCTGCGCCAGCCAGGCCAGCAGCGGCGTGGCCAGTGCCCAACCGACGCCAAGCCACAACAGCCCGCGCCAGGCTGGGGGCGCGAACACGACTACATGCCAGGCGCGAGCTGCGCCGAGGTAGGCCAGTGGTCCGCCGATCAGGCCCATCAGCGCGGCCAGCCATAAGCGGGTCTGCAGCCATGTCAGCGACTGGGTGAAGGTCATGGCGAACGCGGCCCACAGCGCAAGAATCCAGGCGGGCGCCAGCGCCGGTGACGGCCATGGGGCTGCATACGAGGCAAGTCCGGTACGGATCAATCCGCCATCGAGCAAAAAGCCCAGCACGATGGCGGTGGCTGCCAGACTCAGATCGACCCGTATGTTCCTTGCCAGCACTAACTGGATCGATGCGTAGATCAGCAGGCCGACCACGCCCGGCCACGCCAGCCCATGGGCCGCGCCGATGACGGCGGCAAACCACACCAGCTGATAACCGATCAGGCTGAGCCAGAGGGTCATGCAGGCAGCCCGTCGCCGGGTTCCAGTTCCGGCAGCAAGGCCGGGCGGCGGTTGCCGGGACGCGACATCAGCAGGTGGGCGACGCCGATCGAGCGCTCGCGGAAGCCTCCTTCGCAGTAGGCCAGATAGAACTCCCACATGCGGATGAAGCGTTCGTCGAAGCCTTGGGCGCGCACTTGCGGCAACTTCGACAGGAAGCGTTCGCGCCAGGCTTTCAGCGTCAACGCGTACGAGTGGCCGAAGTCCTCCAGGTGCACCAGGGCCAGGCCGCTGACACGTGTCTTGGATGCGAGCAGAGCGCTGATCGAGGGGATAAAACTGCCGGGGAACACATGGCGCTTGATGAAATCGACCGAGGTCAGTGCCTGCTCGTAGCGGTGATCCTCGATCGTGATTGCCTGCACCAGCGCCAGCCCGTCGGGTTTCAACAAGTCAGCGAGCTGCTTGAAGTAGGTATCCAGATACTCCGCGCCGATGGCCTCGACCATTTCGATCGAGACGA
>JALYXN010000596.1 GCA_030947085.1 Pseudomonadota bacterium
ACCTGTGGTCGGCGTATCAGAAAGTAGTCCGCAACGGTGGCGCACCGGGGGTCGATGGCCTGACGGTGGGATCGTTCAAGGGCTGGCTGAAAGTGCACTGGCCCAGTGTGAAGGCCGCCTTGCGGGACGGCGGTTACGTGCCGGCGGCGGTGCGCGCGGTGGACATACCCAAGCCCTCGGGCGGGGTGCGGACACTGGGCATACCGACGGTGCTGGATCGGCTGATTCAGCAGGCGCTGCTGCACGTCCTTCAACCGATCATCGAACCGACATTCTCCGCATCGAGCTACGGTTTTAGACCGGGGCGCAGTGCCCATCAAGCGTTACGTGCGGCCAAACAGTACGTGCAGGCCGGACGCAACTGGGTGGTGGATATGGACTTGGAGAAATTCTTCGACCGGGTGAACCACGACATCCTGATGTCGCGGGTCGCCCGGCACGTCGACGACGAGCGGGTACTCAAGCTGATCCGCCGTTATCTGGAAGCGGGCCTGATGCGTGACGGGGTGGAAACGGTGCGGGACCAGGGCACGCCGCAAGGCGGGCCGCTGTCGCCGTTGCTGTCGAACATCCTGCTCACGGATTGGGATCGTGAACTGGAGAAACGCGGACACGCGTTCTGCCGTTATGCGGATGACTGCAACATCTATGTCCGCAGCCAAGCGGCAGGGCAGCGCGTGATGGCCGCCATGAAGGTGTTCCTGGAAGAACGCTTGAAGTTGCAGGTCAATGAGACAAAGAGCGCATGCGCACGGCCTTGGAAACGCACGTTTCTGGGCTACACCCTGACGAACGCGGGTGGCCGCATCAGGCTCAAGGTCGCGCCGCAAAGCGTGACCCGCCTGACCGGCCGCGTGCGTGAGTTGTTGCGTCAGGGGCGCGGGCGCAGCCTGACCTACACCATCGAGACACTCAATCCGGTGCTTCGTGGATGGATCGGCTACTTCGGACTCAGCGAGAGCAAGACGGTGTGGAAGGACCTCGACGGATGGTTGCGGCGTCGGCTGCGTTGCCTGCTATGGCGACAGGCCAAGACGCGTCAGCGGCGTACCGTGATGCTGCGCAAGCGAGGGCTGGCGGAGGCGCGGGCCTGGCACTCGAGCCGCAACGGGCAAGGCCCGTGGTGGAACAGTGGGGCCAGCCACATGAATCAGGCGTTTCCGAAAGTCTTCTTCGACCGGCTACGATTGGTCTCAATGATCGATACCAGCCGGTATCTTCCGTGTCACTCATGAACCGCCGTATGCGGAACCGCACGTACGGTGGTGTGGGAGGGGGCCGGAAGATTCCGGCTCCCTACCCGATGGTGCATTGCCGCTATGAATCACGACGAAATTTTCTTGGCCCTGCGGTCTGGTCTTCCCGCCCAGGCGGAGGCGCTGAGCCGCCGGGTGCTGCAGACGCATCCGAACGACCAGGACGTGCTCGTGTTGCACGCCATTTCGCTGCATCAGCAGAAGAAGCTGGATGAGGCGCTTGCTGTCTACGAACGACTTACTCGACTGTTTCCAAGCGAAGCGGTGCATTGGGGCAACCTCGCCACGGCGCTGCGCGAGGCAGACCGACGGGATGAGGCGTCGAAGGCTTGCGAAACGTCGTTGCAACTGGCTCCGGACAATCCCGACCAGCTAATCAACCGCGGCTTGCTGCATGCGCGCCAGCGCGAGTTCGTCGAAGCGCGAGACGCCCTTCTCCGAGCGGTTGAGCTTGCTCCGCAATCTCCCGATGCGCGCATCTATGCGGCCCGTGCCTGCGCCGTGTGTCGCGACTATCGGGCCGATCAGCTGACCGAGCATTGGCGCGAATGGCTGCCACTGGGAGAAGATCTGCAAGTTGAACTGGCGGATTTAAAGCTGACCATGGGCGACGCGAATGCGGCGCTGTGGCTGCTGGAGGATTTGCGCGCACGATCGACGTCGTCGATCGGGGCTACGCTTCTGCTTGCCGCTGTCTATGAGCGTGTCAATCGTGCCGACGACGCGCGAACGATGCTGCAGGAGATCGCCCGGACACCAGCCGATCTTGATGACGCTCAGCGCCGCGATTTCGATCACCTTCGTGCCGCTATCACCTCACGCGAAGGCGCTCACGATCGTGCGAGAAGTTTGCTGGAGCAGGCCGGGCCGCGGCACCCGTTCGACTATGCACACTATTTCGCACTTGCCGAAGCATGCGACAAACGTGGCGATGTCGCGGCTACGCTGGAGGCCCTGGCCGAAGCCCACTCACTGCAAGAACAGGAGGTTCGGCAGGCGGTACCTGCTCGCTTTGCGGCTGACGCGCCGATCCTGCCGGCCGCTGTGGCCCGGATAAGTGCCGCGGACTATCTGACGTGGCCATTCTTGCCTGCCCCTGACCAAGCAAACTCTCCCGTTTTCATTGTCGGCTTCCCCCGCTCTGGCACCACGTTGCTGGAGCAGATGCTGGATGCGCATCCAGCGTTGCAGTCGATGGACGAGCGGCCATTCTTCAATCTGCTGGCCGATCAGTTGGATGATCACGGTATCGAGGTCCCTGCCGACCTCGGCAAGCTCGATCAGCATGCCTGCGATGAGCTGCGCAAGGGTTACCTGATCATGGCATGCTCCAAGATCCAGCGCCGCTGGGATGCGCGGTTGGTCGACAAGAATCCATTGAACATGTTGTGGTTGCCGATGATTCATCGGCTGTTTCCCCAGGCGCAATTCATTCTCGCCCTGCGTCATCCCTGCGACGTCTTGATCAGCAACTACATGCAGAACTACCGCGCCAGTGTGCTGGTAGCGGCCAGCACCTCCATCGAGCGCCTGGCACGCGCCTACGTGGCGGCGATGACGTGCTGGCTGCACCATGTCGAGGTGTTCAAACCCAACGTGCTGGTGTCGCGTTACGAAGATCTGGTCGCCGATCCCGCGGCGCAGACGCGTCGCCTGGCTGATTTTCTTGGCCTGAAAGACGCTACCCCGCTGCTCAACTTCGACCAGCATGCGCGCGATAAGGGCTATATCGCCACCCCCAGCTACACCCAGGTGATACAGCCGGTCAATCGCAAAGGTTTGAACCGCTGGCGCCGTTATCGCCAGGCGCTGGCACCAGCCTTGCCGGTACTGGCACCGATGCTGGAGCACTGGGGATATTCGGTGGATACGCCGGAGTGAATTCAGTCGTCCGGCAGTTGCAACAGCTGCGGTAGCCAGCGTACATACGCTTTCCAGCGCGATACCGAGCGCGTATGTACGGGCTGGCGCGCCTGCCACATGCTGGCGGTGGCAATGCTGTCGGCGCCGTCAGTATTTTCGCTTAGTTCGGCAGCGGGCAAGCCAAGCCATTGCGACAAGGCCTGCACGCAATGAGCCGGGTCGGCCGCCAGATCTTCGTAGCGTACGCTGCGAATGGCATGGGGATAGCGGGTTTGCCAGTGCGCCATCAATTGTCGCTCGCCGCGGATCAGCGCCGCGATGTCGCCGAAGTCACAGGCGAATTCCTGCTGGCCGGGCTGAAACGCCTGCATCCACATGGAAAGGGCGCAGTCGCGTGCATTGCGGCGGCAGTGAATGATTCGGGCCTGCGGGAACATCGACACGATGACATCGACGTGCAGGAAATTGTGCGGCTGCTTGTCGATGAACCAGCGGGCGTCCGAATCGTCCTGATACAACTGGGCGAGATAGCTTTGTGCCGCCCGATGCAGCTGCTGGGGATAATCCGGCTTGTCCGCATCCAGCTGCGCGGCAAGGGTTGGCAACCACGACAGTTCGCCGCGGTGGAAAACCATCGGGTGTTTGGCCAGCTGGTGTGCCAGCAGGGTTGATCCGGAGCGCGGCACGCCAACCACAAAAACAGGAACGCGGCCATCCAGAGGTGCCAGACGTATGGTTGCCGGTGAGCGCTGCCTGCGTGCGTCGACAGCACGACGCCAGCGTTTGCGCGACCAGCTGGAACGCGCGTGATCAAGTGCATTGGCCTGGCGCAGGTACATCGTCGCCCGCTCCGGATCAGCGATGTCGTCATGTGCCTTGCCGAGCGCATACAGCAGCGACGTTCTCGCCAGATCACCCAGGTTTTCGTGCAGGTAACGCTGAAACAAAGCAAAGTCGGGGTGCCCCGAGCTATGGTACTTCTGCAGGCCGGCCAGCCCTTGCGGGACGTGCCATTCCGGCGCCTGCGCGCTGTTTGCCGCGACGAATTCGTAGCGCCTGCGCGAGCGATCGAACTGTCCGAGCTGGGCCAGCAGCATGGCCGAATACACGTGTACACGCGGATCCCGCGAGCCTTGATCTATCGCCGCTTCGCTGATGTCAGCAGCATCCCGTTTGCGGCCGCAATCATCTAGCAACTCGATCGCCCGGATCGTCAGCTCCGCGTCGCGCGGATGATGCTCGAATATCGCTGTGACCACCTGCGCTGCGCCGCGCATTTTCCCTTGACCTACCAGCAGTCGCGCCAGCAGGAAGCTGCCGGCGATGTGCCCCGGCGTCTGCACCAGCACGCTGCGCAAATGCGCTTCTGCCGCGGCGGAGTCATCGGCGTCCAGCCGCAGACCGGCCAGCGCCAGACGCAGTTCGCTCGATGCCGGATGTTCCTCGATCGCCTGCTCCAGCAAGGCGGTGGCGGCCGTCACATGTTGCGCCAGCACGAAGCATCGCACGCCATGCAGCCACTCTTCCTCGCTGGCCTCTTGCAGGAGGCGCAACGGGCCATCCATGGTGCGCGTGGCGACTGGCTGCTGCTCATAGACCGCCAAAGCCGCGTTGCCGCGCTGCTCCGAGGGCTGATCTTCAGGAGTGGATACTGTGGCCAAAATCAGGCCCGCCAGGGGGGCAGACCGAGTGCCCGGCGCAGGGGGTCGAGCAGGGCGCCGTAAGCCGGTGCATGGCGAGTGTCCCGACGCAGCGGCTGGCGTACCTGGGTGGCGCTGGGAGAGCGCACCTCGCGGCGATTTTCGTGGAAGTGCAGACAGGCCTGTTCAAACGGGAGTTCGCAGAAGGCGAGCAGTTGCCGAATGCTGGCGGTCGGGTTGTCCAGCAACGCCTCGTGGTCGTGCAGATAAACCCGCCCGGGACAACGCGCATGCCACAGACGAAGGCTATGGTCTGCATCGCGCCAGTAGCTGGCCAGATCATCGAAGTCCCGTGTGTATTCGTTGTTGTCCAGCCGCTGGCGATAGCACGAGAAGCAGGTTTCCAGAGCGTCGCGACAGCAGCCGATGATGCGCGCGCCCGGCAGCATCGCGCGAATGGCGCCGACGTAGATCCAGTTACCGGGCAACTTGTCGGTAAACAGGGCCCGTTGCTGACGCCAGCGTGCCGTGCGCTCCAGATAGCGCCGGCCCAGCCGCTCCCAGTCTGCGGGGGAGGCGGTGTCGACCCAGCGCGGAAAAGGCTGATTGCGCCGACGTGATTCCTCCGCCAGCACCTGCGGCAGATCGGCCAGTTCGCCAGCACCCTCGACCTGCGAATGGCTGGCCAGAATCTGCTCCACCAGGGTCGAGCCCGAGCGTGGCAGCCCGACGATGAAAATCGCCTCGCGACCGAGTTCATCCGGCGCGCCGTCAGGCATCGGATCGAACGTACTGTTCAGTATTTTCACGGCGGCGGAAAATCCTTCCCTATTCCAGCGGCTGCGTTGCTGCGCCAGTGCATTGGCCTGTGCCAGGGCGTCCAGTGATTCGGCAAATTGGCGGTTGTCGTGACGGGCTTTGGCCAGTGCGAAGCCAATCGCGATGAGATCGTCGTCGCTGGCGCGCGGATGCTTCAATGCGGCACGCATGGCGGCGATATCGGCTTCGTCGAACGGCTGGCTGCGAAGGTCGGCTAGCCCCCACCACGCCATGCCCGCTGCGGGTTCCTGCGAAAGCACGCGGCGATATTCCTCCGCTGCCGCCAGCACATCGCCCCGTGTGCGCAGCATGTCGGCGAGCAGTGCTCGTGCCAGAACGTGCCGCGGCTCGAGCGCCACGGCCCGCTGGAACGCCGTCACCGCCTCGTCGTTTCTTACGGAGCGGGTCAGCATGACGCCGAGGTTGTACCAGGCCATCGCCATCTTCGGCTGCAATGCGCAGCTGCTCTCAAGCGCTTCGATCGCGCCGTCGTAGTCGCCTGCCTGTCCGAGCAGCGTGCCCAGCGTGTTGAGATAAACCGGGTCGTCAGGACGGCTGGCGATCGCTTGCTGCATCATCGTCACGGCATCGCGATGTCGACCGCGCATGCCAAGTACGCCGGCCTTCATGCGCAAGATCTCCGGATGCGTGGCATCGGCACCGCTTAGTCCGTCCAGTTGCCTATCGGCCTGATCGACGCGGCCGGCGTCGAGCGCCTCCGCACTCGCCTGCACCGCCTGTGCTGCGGCTGGGCTGAGGCCATCCTTTCGCGATCTCATGGCGCCTCCAACGATTGGGCAGCGCAACGGTGCGCCGATGCGAAATCCGATTCGGTGCCGCACGGTGCGCCGTGACGCCAAGGTAGCGCCACCAGCGACTCGCCGCAAACGCGTATTATGCCTTTCCATGCGGCTTCCGCGCCCGCCAGGGCGCGCAGCCATCACCGGAGCGAGTGGACGACTAGTGATGAACCCGTTGCATGAATGGAGTCCTGACGCCTGCCGTGCGGCAGCGCGCAAGCGATTGGGTCTGGGTGATTTCGATCAGGCCGAGCGATTGTTCACACGTCTGCTCAGCGGCTCGCCGTACGACATCGAGGCGCTGCAGTTCGTGGCTGATCGCCACTACGCCAGAGGCGAGTTATCACGCGCCACGGAGCTGCTCACCGGTGCGGTACGGCAGCTGCCTGACCATGCCGGGGTTAATCTGCAACTGGGCGTCGTACAGCTGGCGGCCGGCGATTTCAGTGGCGCCGCCGACAGCCTGCAGCGTGGCCTCCGGCAAACCCCCGAGGTCTTCGTGGCAAGGTTGCGGCTGGGCGTGGCGCTCGAGCAGCTCGGCCGTGATCACGAGGCGCTGGTTGCCTATTTCATCGCCCTGCGCACGGCCCAGAACAAGGGGCGCTGGCTCGACGACGCGACCACGGCGCCGGGGCTGCAGGACGTGGTCAAATACGCAGTGCGTTACGTTCATACTGGGCGGCACCAGCTATTTCGCGGCGTCCTCGATCCCCTGCGGGAGCGTTACGGCGCTTCCGAACTCACCCGCGTCGAACACAGCCTCGCCATTTACATGGGCGAACAGCCGGCAAACCTTCCCGATCCGCGCCAGCAGCCGCGGTTTCTCTATTTCGCGGGGCTGCCCAGCCAGCCGTATTATCCGCGCGAGCGCTTTCCCTGGCTCGATGCGCTCGAAGATGCCACCGCCACGATTCGTGGCGAACTGGAGGCGCTTTTGTTGCAGGGCCAGCCGATGGAGGCGTTCCTCGGCTCCCCGGCGGGACAAAGCACGGAGATGTTGCGCTCATCCGGCGGTCACCTGGCGGCTTGGGATGCCTGGTTCTTCTTTCGCCACGGTGAGCGCCACGGCGATCACTGCGACCGTTGCCCCAATACGGCGGGTCTGCTCGACGCCCTGCCGCTGGTGCGTATACGCGATCACGCGCCGGAGACGCTGTTTTCGGTGTTGAAGCCTGGCACCCATATCCTGCCCCACCGCGGCGTAACCAACACGCGACTGGTTACCCACTTGCCGCTTATCATTCCCCCGGACTGTGCACTACAAGTGGGCGGGGAAATCCACGCATGGCAAGAAGGCAAGTGTGTCACCTTCGACGACACGTTCGAGCATGAAGCCTGGAACCGCAGCGAACAGACGCGAGTGGTGTTGATCCTGGACAGCTGGAGCCCCGATCTCACCGAAGTCGAACAGGCCGCCGTGACCGATCTGGTAGAGGCGATCGGGGATTTCAACGATAGTTGCGAACTGCCCCCGAGTTCCGGCTGAGCACCGGCTTCGTGGCACCCGAAACAAAGTGCAACCGGAGCCCACCGAATTGGCGGTGTTCACGCGTTCGATAACCTGGCACGGGAGCCAGTAACCGCCGCTGGATGGCACGTTGCCCAACAACGCCATCAGCGGAACAAAGGCCTGGCGCGCGGGCTCGACCCCCGGGTGAATCTGCTCGACCGCGTACATATCGATGGCCGATCAGATCGAGGGCCTACGGGCGACAGAGGCCGATGCGCCATGCCAGTGCGGCACACTGAACATCTCTGCGGACTACCTTCGCAGCCGTGTCGAAGCGACGGCGGAACCCATTATGGGATCGACTTCAGGCGCGACGCTTCCGCTATGAGGTCGAAATATCCATAGGCATGATGAACTCAGAAGTCTGCATTGTGTTCTTCGGCGGCGAGCCCCAGGGTGACGGCGCCCTCACCTACGTTGACCATGCCGGTGATACTCATCGGTGCTTCCATCAATGC
>JALYXN010000610.1 GCA_030947085.1 Pseudomonadota bacterium
GTGCTGAAGTCATTGCGTGGCTACGGCATTACCGCGCCGATCGATGTGCATCTGATGGTCAAGCCGGTGGATCGTATCGTGCCTGATTTCGCCAAGGCCGGCGCCAGCCTGATCAGCTTTCATCCCGAAGCCAGCGAGCATATCGACCGCACCATCAGCCTGATCAGGGAATCCGGATGCAAGGCGGGCCTGGTGTTCAACCCGGCCACACCACTGAATCACCTCGACTACGTCATGGACAAGCTGGACGTGATCCTGATCATGTCGGTGAACCCCGGTTTCGGTGGCCAGAAATTCATCCCCGGCACGCTGGAAAAGCTGCGACAGGTGCGCGAGCGCATCGATGCCAGCGGTCGCGAGATCCGGCTGGAAGTGGAAGGCGGCGTCACCGCGGACAACATCGGCGCGATTGCTGCAGCGGGCGCGGACACCTTCGTCGCTGGCTCCGCGATCTTCCATGCGAAGGACTATCGCGCCGAGATCGCCGCCATGCATCAGGCGATCGGTTGAGTTTGCTTCAGGCTCCGTCACGAGCATAAAAAAACCGGCGCCATGAATCGCGCCGGTTCAAACGTCGTCGGAGACGTGAGAGGAAACACCATTGATTGGCGTGCACCGAAGTAGGTCCGGAGAAAAACCAGCACCTCAGCACGTTCCACGGCAAGAGGAACCTTGCCAATCACAGTTACTGACATGTCCGATTCCCGTTTGGTTCCCGACGCGGCGAAATTAACCCGCGCGCGGGCGGCGAACCCGTTCAGCCTGAACGACATAACGCATTGAACCGCCGGGCACGATGGCGTCAAACGGGTAGCAGGTGACCAGCCATAGCCGATCCGCGCTGCTTGCGGCTGGCAGACGGTGGTGGCGACTGTCGATGACCAGGCTGGCGTCGACCCGATAATCGCTGCTGCCGCGTGGGCCATCGACGTGTACCAGGTCACCGGAGCGCAAGGCCTTCAGAAAGCTGAATTGAGTGTCGCGATGGGCACTGATGACGCTCAGTCCGGGGCTAGCTGGCACTGCACTCCCCGGCGTCCAACCGGGACCGAAGGCCAGGGCCTGACCACTGTCGCCATTGAGTACGATCAGATCCTGATGCAACCGCGGCACACTGAGTCGGGCAATCGGCGCGATGTCGGCCCAGGGCCACGGCCGCTGGGTAACGCGACCGTGATCGGACTGGGCCCATGCCCGCGCCAGCAACACCTGGGCTAGTGCCGCCTTGGCGTGGATCCAGATGCCGTTGAGCCCAAGCCCGGTAGCCATCACGCAGGCGCCGAACATCAACCAGCGCCAGGCCTTTCGAGTCATCATCGCGCGTTCCGCTGCATCCACCAGGCCAGTGCCGCGATCAGCAGGGCGATCAGCGCCAGCCATAGTTCCAGCTCCGCCGGCGTCGCCGTTTGCGCGAAATGCGTGCCGGCCGGCATCACGTTGGGCACCTGGCTGTGCTTGAGGTTGGCGTCGGCGCCGCGCGCCGGGGTGCGATCCACTGCCACCAGGCTGGTGTAGCGGCTAACCAGGTGGGCGGCCAGCGCGGTGTCGATGATTTGTTCGGCCAGGCTTTTCGCGTCGCCACCACGCACCAGTTGATCTTCCAGATCGGCGATACGCGACTGGGCCCACAGTCGATCCAGGCCTTCGCTGGCGGCGGATGCCGACAGAGTCGCTGGCGCGGTCCAGTCACGGTCGGCCAGCTTGCCTTGGACCTGAACCTTGCTCAGCGGCCGCGGCAACTTCGCGGTCACCAGCAGCGGCTCACGCAGATACAGATCGGGCAGCTGGCGCGGGTAGGCATCGACCCCGGCCGGCCAGTCGATGGTGATATCGCGCAGCGCCGGGTGGTCGAGCCTGGCCAGTAGACCCTGCATCGCCTCGGACAAGGTACCCAAGTCCGCAATCAGCGTTTCGCTGCCGCGACCATGACGCGCTGCTGCCTGCAGAAAACCCGCGTTGGGTGCGCTGCCGATGCCGATCGGAAACAGTCGCGAATCGCCCAGCTGCTGGTCGATCACCTGCATCAAGCCGTTCGGGTCGTCGACCGCACCGTCGGTGGCAAACAGCACCTGCCGCACATAGCCCTCGGGAGCGTGACCGGCGAGCGCAAAACGCAGCGCCGGCTCCATCTCGGTACCGCCTCCAGCGTGCAACTGATCGACCCAGCGGTGCGCTTCTTGCAACGCCTCGGGCGTGGCGGCGACGGCGTTGGCGCGCCACGGGTTGAGGACAGAATTGAATTCCACCACGTTGAAGCGATCCTGCGGCAGCAACTGGGTCAGCGCCAGATCCAGCGCGGCGCGCGCCTGACGAATCGATTCGCCGCCCATCGAGCCGGAGGTATCGATCACCAGAATCAGTTCGCGCGGAAGCCGCTTGGCCTCCTGTTGCGGCGGCAACAGCATCAGCAAGGCGTAATGAGTGCCGTCGATGTCCTGAGCGAAGCTGGCCACGTTCGGCTGTGCCTGCGGTTTCGGCTGCCAGCGCAGCACGAAATCGCGATCGGGCAAGACGCGTTCGTCACGCAGGTGGATGTTCCACAACGTGCCTTGTTGCGTGCTGACAATCGCATGGCTGGGGCTGCTGACGCCCGCCAGCGCCACGCCCGCTTCCAGTCGCACCGCGATATGGGTGCGTAGCGGCGCGTCGGCGTCGTCGGCGGTAAAGATTTGCGGCGTGGCGACCCCGTTGTCGCCGGGCTGCGCGCCCACCGCCATGTGGTATTGCGGCGTAAACGTCAGCGGGAAGCGCAGCGAGAACTCGCCCGCCCGATAGTCCACCCGCTGCCAGTAATGCAACACGATGGTCACCGCTTCGCCGGGTGCGATATGGGTGACCGCGGTGCGAAAGAGATTGCCGTTGTCGGCCTCGATCAACGCCGCTTTCTGACCGTTGGCGCGGGCCTGCTCGAACACCTGGCGGGCGGCGTCCTTCTTCTTTATCTCGGCCACGATGCGGCGTTCACCGATCTCCATCGACATCGAGTACACCGCCGCGCCGATGGGCAGTGGCAGCAGGTAGTCGCCCTCCAGCCAGTCTGTGCCGTTGTTGCGAAATTGCTGGCGCACCTGTACCTCGGCCACCAGCCCACTGACGTGGAATTCCACGTCGGTATCCAGGCTAGCCAGATTTTGACTGTGACCGTGCGTGTCATGCAGGCGTAGTTCGCCGCTGCCCGGTATGGTCGCGTGCGTAGCGACGCAGAACAGCACGCTGGCGATGATCAGCAGCGGGCGGAAAGCGGGCAGGAATCGTGAGGAGTTTTGCATGGCCGTCCCTTGGTTGAATGCAGGTGTTGCGGCTTGCATTGCCGCATCCGCTGCGGCCCGCACTGCGTCGTGTTTGCGACCGCGCGCGGCGCAATAGGGGCAAAACGCTGACGCGCTTCGTGTGGGAGTAGCTTCAGCGGCGATGCTTTCGTTTTATTCGGTGCAAAAGCTATCGCGACTGAAGTCGCTCCCACAGTGGGACGCCGAAGCTCTTGTGGGAGCGGCTTCAGCCGCGATGCTTTTCAGCGGGCCACACAAAAAAACCCCCTCGCGCGGAGGGGACAGGAACCACCATGTCGGAGGGAACGGAACTATTACATCGGCTGCCACTCGGAGTCGGTATCGTCTCGCCCGTCGT
>JALYXN010000069.1 GCA_030947085.1 Pseudomonadota bacterium
CAGTTCGGCCGCGTACGCCGCGTGCTGACCTGGGCGCAATTCCAGAACGGCCTGGCCCGGCCGCTCGGCGGCAGCCTGCAAATGGACGACATGCCCTCCAGCGCCCCGCCAGATACCGGCGCGCCGCCGCCGAACAACGCACCCGCCCCGAGCACCAGCACGCCCACCCCGACCAGTCAGCCCACCCGCTACTGATGCGCGCCGCCGGCGACGTCTTCGAACTGCGCGCCTGCGCACAGCTCGAACGCGCCGGCCTCAAACTCATCACCCGCAACTACACTACCCGCCACGGCGAACTCGATCTGGTCATGCTCGACCACCACACCATCGTCTTCGTCGAAGTGCGCTACCGCAAAAGCGCGTCTCACGGCGACGCCGCCGCATCGGTCACCGCAGGCAAGCAGCACAAGCTGATCATGGCCGCGCAGCAGTGGCTCGCCAAAAATCCGCACCACGCGAAGCGCCCTTGCCGCTTCGACGTCATGAGTTATGACGGTCCGAAGGAAACTGTTCGCAATGAATGGTTGCGCGGGGCGTTCGAGGCGGGGTGAGTCTGGCCGACTCGGCGACCGAGTTGGTTCCGGGAAAACCCGGCTACGGGTCGCCCGCCTGGTTCAAATCTTTATCCCATCGGAAACCCGAATCAGCGCAGACGCCAAGGCTGCTTTTGCCAGGACCGGTCAGTCGTCACCGCTATCTGCCTACCAGATAGCGGACGTTGAAATAGCTTGCCCACAGGAGATCAAACGCTCCTCGTGGCCACGACCGGCGGCACGGCGGCGGCGCGCAGCGCCGGCCCCAGCACGGCGAGCTGGCCGATCAACCACAGCGCAATTGCGCCGACCGGGAAGTAGATCACCGGCAGTCGCGGCAATTCATAATGCAGCATCAGGAGCAGGTTGACGCCATAGGCCAGCACCATGCCGAGCGCGATGCCGATCGTGGCCAGCAGGAAGTTCTCGGTCTGGAAGTAATGCAGGATGTTGGCGCGGGTGGCGCCCAGCGCGCGGCGTACGCCGATGGTGCGGCGGCGCTGCCCAACCCAGAAGCTGGCCAATCCGGCAATACCCAGCGCGGTCACGATCAACAAGGCCGCGATGACACCCACCAGCATGCCTGCCATGGCGCGGTCGTTCTCGAAGAACCCATCGCGTAATTCGTCATAGGTACGCTGCTCCAGCACGATGCGATTGGGGTCGAGGCGCTTGAGTGCAGCCAGCGCGGATTTCAGCACTTGCTCGCGATGCTGCGGGGCGGTGCGGATCACGTAGCTCCCTCCCTCCGACGCGGTCATCCGTATCGGAAGCACGACACTGTACTGGACACCCATCTGTAGATTGTCCGGCCGCGCCAGTGGCGCGCTCACGCCGACCACTTGCAGCGGTATGTCGTCGCCCACGTAGATCGTCTTGCCCAGCGCGTTCTGGCCTGGCCACAGGCGCGCGGCGACCGCCTTGGCGACGATCACGGTGTGCGGCAGATTTTTCATATCGCCGCTGTGCAGTGCCGGCATGACCGATTTCAGATCGATCAGCTCATCAGACTGAAAATCGCGCCCCGAAATCAGCCGTACACCCAGCGTAGCCAGCAGGTTCTGACCGTAGTAGCTGGCCGCTTCGAGCGAGTTCTGCCGCTGGTGGGGGCGAAGCTTGAGGCCGCTGGTGGACATGTCGTAACCACTGAGCGGTAGCTGGTTTGCCAAAGCCACCGCCTGCACCCCGGCGACCTGCCGCAGTGTCGCCAGATCGGTTTGCGCCTGCGCGTACGCATCTGGTCGATCGCCGATGTAGGCAAATTTGATTTGCAGCAGATCGTGCTCGGCGATACCGCTGGGAATATCCATGCGCTGCAGGCGTAGATGGATCAGAAACACCGTGTTGCAAACGATGGCACAGGTCAGCGCAATCTCCAGGATCAACAGCCCTGCGGTGATCTTGTGCCGGCTCAGGGTGGAGAGAATCGGTCGGACGTCCATATCAGTTGCTCTTCAGCTGCAGGGCGGGAGTGATGTGGCAAGCGCGCCACGCCGGCAGGACCCCGGCAAGCAGGCTGGCGCCCACCGCCAGCACGAGCGTCATTAGCAGCATCGTGTCATCCAGATGCACCAGTGGCGCGTAGTTCGCCGGCTGTCGACGCACCAGCCACAGCCCGAGGTACGCCAACAGCAGGCCGCCCAGGCCACCGGCGATCCCGATCACGCCGGCCTCCACCAGCAACTGGCTGAACAGCGCACGCCGCGATGCGCCCAACGCGCGACGCACCCCCAGTTCGGCGGAGCGGCGCATGAATTTGGCCAACATCAGGCCCACCGTATTGACCAGACATACCAGCAGGAAACCCAGCGCCAGCCAGGTCTGCAGTTGCACATCGCCGGGGACCACCTGCTCGTAGTTCAGCCACTGGATCAGGTTGCGCAGGCGCACGTTGGGCGGACGCAGAAAGCGGCCCAGCAGCTTCTGCTCCTGCGAGTAATGGATCAAAAACTGCCGGTACACGGCGGCCTGGGTCAACGTGTCCAGTTGCACCCAGAACTGCAGCCACACGCAAGGCGCAGTGGGCGTGGCGTCGGCACCGCCATTGCCCCAACAGTTGGCGCCGCCAAGATGCGCCAGATGCAAATCCTGCGAGGTGGACAACGGCAG
>JALYXN010000076.1 GCA_030947085.1 Pseudomonadota bacterium
CGCGAACGCCTGCAATCGCGCGCGCTTTCGGGTGCGAAATTCCCCGACAAGCCGGCTGACAACCTGCTGGTACAACCGGATGTCCGCCGCATGCTGCTGACCCAGCGCGCCTTTGTCGAAGGCTCGCGTGTCTTGCTGCTTTACACCGCGCTGCAGACGGACGTCGAATCGCGCAGCACCAATGAGGCGGCGCGCAAGGCCGCCGGCGAGCTGGTCGCCTTCTTGATTCCGATCGCCAAGGGCGTGGTGTGCGAGCTGGCGCAGGAGTGCACCAAGGAAGCGCTGCAGGTCTACGGTGGTCACGGTTATATCGCCGAAAACGGTGTCGAGCAGTTCGTGCGCGACGCGCGCATCATCACCTTGTACGAAGGCACTACCGGCATCCAGGCTGCCGACCTGCTGGGCCGCAAGATCCTCCAGTTGCAAGGCATCGGTTTCAGGCACTTCCTGCAGGAGATCAGCGCGTTCTGCCAGCAGCACGCGGAGACCGAGGCACTGCGTGCGTATATTGCACCGCTTGCCGTGGCCACCCGCGACTGGGGCGACCTCACATTGAAGCTGGCCCAGCGCGTGCAGGCCAATCCGGAAGAGCTCGGTGGCGCTGCCAACGACTACCTGTATTACTCCGGCTACGTCGCCCTGGCCTATATGTGGGCACGCAGCGTCGCCGGTGCGGAAGCGGGCAAGACCTCGGCCGCATTCAAGCAGGCCAAGCACGATACGGCGAAGTTCTATTTTGCCCGCATCCTGCCGCGCTGCACGATGCATCGGGCCGGGATCGAGGCCGGCGTGGAAACGCTGCCCGAGATCGTCTGAGTCGCCACCGCCGCGTTTGAAGCGAAGGGCCCGCAGCAGTGCGGGCCTTTTGCTTTCCATCCCGGTCACCACTGTCGCTGCGGCCAGGATGCGGCCGCTGGCCCGGCTGCAGACAAAGTGTCGAATCAGGTCACATGTCTACCAGCAGCGGCATCTGAGGACGCCTGGCGTGAAAGCGATTATCCGTCGGTTCCCGTACCTAGTCGTCAGCCATTCGCAGATACTGCTGGATCAGCGCCTCATGACGATCGGACATCTGCAAAAGCTCGCGTGACAGCGCCTCCTGTGCAACCGCCACTTCCGATGGTGCCGGCTTGACGACGACCGATCGGGCCGAACGAAACTCGGGCATGGCGGGTGCATTGGCCTCAAGCTCAAGCAGATAGCTGATGTCGTAGGCGGCGTCGTCCATACCTGCATGGGTGCAACAGGCTTGCCAACGGGAGCCGGCAGCGCTGTCAGCTGCAGACGGGCGACCGTTAGTCATCTTTGCGCACCCCCGGCTGATTTGGCGTCCAGTCCCGTTCCCTGGTCTGGGCGGAAGGAATCTCGACGGCATGGGCGCTTGGGCGGATCGGCTTGCCGCGGGCATCGGCGAGGCCACGGGTCAGCTCGGCCCCCATCAGTACGATGATCGACGAGTAGTAGACCCAAGTCAGCAATACGATGATCGCGCCCGCCGGCCCGTAGGCGCCGCCGACCTTGCTGTGGTCGATATATAACCCGATCAGGAATTTGCCCCCGATAAACAGGATGGCAGTCAGCAGCGCACCGACCAGCGCATCGCTCCACTCGATGATGGCGTCGGGAAGCACCTTGTACATGGCGCCGAACACCAGCACGAATACCGCTGCCGACACCACGTCCTCGATGATCGACAGCGCCAGGGTGTCCCCCGATACCAGCAGCTTGATCAGACCGCTGAGCAGGAACGAGATCACCAGCAAAAACGCGACGCCGACCACCAAGGCCAATGCGTGAGCGCGGCTGCGCAGCCACGCGCCGACCAGAGCGCCCGGCTTGCTCTGAACGCCCCACACGCGGTTGAGCGTGCCCTGCAATTGCGCGAAAACAGCCGAGGCGCCGATCAAGGTGACGACGAGGCCGATCAGCCCGGCAATATTGCCAACATGCGGCCGCGCCTTCGCGTTGTCCATCACGTTCTTCACCGCTTCGGCGGCACGCGAGCCCAACATGCCGGTCAATGTGTCGATCAGCCGCTGATCCCAGCCACTGTGCAGCAGCGACAGTCCCCAGATCAGCAGCACCAGCAACGGCGCAAACGACAGCGCGGAATAGAAGGCCAGTGCCGCCGCGCGTGTCATTAGCTCATCGTCGCTGAAGCCGGACGCGGCCAGCAGAATCGTGTGTTTGGCGGTCTTGAAGATTTTGCTCATGAGGGTGCTCGAAGGGTCCAGCGCGCAGGAGTCTGCTCGCATAGTGCTTGCCGATACGTGCAGCGCGTGTCGTTACCCGTAAAGCGGCAGCTGCGCTAGGATCACCCTTCCACTCGGGAAAACCATCATGAAGCTGAATCGTTTCGCTGGCCGCTGCCACCCTGTCTTGCTGATCGCCCTGTTCATGTTGAGCAGCACTCTTCAAGCCACCGACACGACTCAGGTCAAATACCCCAATTACCCCAGCGAGACACCGGCCAATTTTGCCCCGGTCACGACGAGCTTTGACTACGTGATGCGCAACGTGATGATTCCCATGCGTGACGGCGTGAAGCTGCACACCGTCATCATGGTGCCAAAGGGTGCCCACCACGCCGGCATCCTGCTGACCCGCACGCCGTACGACGCGAAGGCGCTGACCACGCACACCATGAGTGGCCATCTCGGCCCGATGCTGCAGGGCTATGACAACGTCACCGACATCATCGTCGAGGACGGCTATATCCGCGTGGTGCAGGATGTCCGCGGCAAGTACGGCTCCGAAGGCGATTACGTGATGAACCGACCGGTACACGGCCCGCTCAATCCCACGCCGGTGGACGACGCCAGCGACACCTACGACACCATCGACTGGCTGGTGAAGAACATCCCCGAATCGAACGGCAAGGTCGGCACACTGGGGATTTCCTACGACGGCTTCGAACCGCTGATGGCGCTGGTCCATCCGCATCCTGCGCTGAAAGTGTCGGTGCCGATGAATCCGATGGTGGACGGCTGGATGGGCGACGACTGGTACCACAACGGCGCCTTCCGCCAGCAGAACATGTCGTACATCTACGAACAGACGGCCAGCCGCGACAACTCGATCAAGTGGTGGAGCAATTTCCACGACGAGTACGACCTGTTCATGCACTACGGCTCGGCCGGCGCGATGGCGAAAGCTTATGGCATGGAGCAGCTGGGCTTCTGGAACAAGCTGGTGGCGCACCCTGCGTACGACAGTTTCTGGAGCGACCAGGCGGTGGACAAGGTGCTCGCCGCCTTGCCGCTTAAGGTGCCGGTGATGCTGGTCCATAGCCTGTGGGACCAAGAGGACATCTACGGCGCTTTGGCCGTCTATCGCGCGATCAAGCCCAAGGACAGCAGCGGCACCATGGTCAAACTGGTGATGGGTCCCTGGCATCACGGTCAGGAAATCGATGAAGGCAGCTCGCTGGGGGCGATCCAGTTCGGCAGCGACACTGCAAAATATTTCCGCGAGAAGATTCTCAGGCCCTATCTGGCGCAGTACCTGAAAGATGGTGCACCGAAAGCCGACATCGCGCCGGTGACCGCCTATCAGACCGGCAGCAATCAGTGGCAGCGACTGGATCGCTGGCCGTTGGCGTGCAGCAAGGGCTGCGACAGCACCAGCCGCGCGCTGTATCTGGAACCGGGCAACAAGCTCGGTTTCGACGCGCCCGCTGCTGGTGCTAGCGTCGGCGCCGCGTACGATGAATACGTATCGGACCCTGCCCATCCGGTGCCATTTCGTGCCCGGCCGATCCAGCCGGTCGGCTACGGCGACGGCCAGACCTGGTCGCAATGGCTGGTCGATGATCAGCGCGAGGCTTCTGGCCGCACAGATGTGCTGAGCTACGTTTCCGACGTGCTCGACGCCCCGGTCACCATTGCCGGATCACCCGAAGTGAACCTGATTGCCTCCACCAGCGGCACGGACAGCGACTGGGTGGTGAAACTGATCGACGTCTACCCCGATCAGGTCGCCGACCAGCCAGCCATGGGTGGCTACCAGTTGGCCGTCTCGATGGATATCCTGCGCGGCCGTTACCGCGAAAAGTTCACCGAGGCAAAGCCGATCGCCGCCAACCAGCCGCTGCTGTACCGCTTCAGCCTGCCCGCGGCCAACCACGTCTTTCGGCCCGGTCACCGGATCATGGTGCAGGTGCAGTCAAGCTGGTTCCCGCTGTATGACCGCAACCCGCAAACGTTTGTCGCGAACATTTTGCTGGCCAAACCGCAGGACTATCAAAAGGCGGAGCAGCGCGTTTATCACAGCCCTGAGCAGGCCAGCTTCATTGCGTTGCCAGTGATCCCGAACTAAGCCCGTGTTTGGCGAGGTGAGGCGTGGTTTGGATGGACTGGACGGTGTGCAGCGATCTCCGCGGTAGTGATCGCCATCGACGGCGTCGGTCGAATGATAGATAGAGGGTCCGCGGCTGGCGGGCCCTGATAGCCGGGGAGCAGCAAGCCGCTTTCGCCGCCGCACGCACCGCATTGTCTTCCCCGCGACAAAGCCGCACGCTTGTCGGCGACGATCACGGTATCGGAAGGCCATGACCCACAAACGCTGGATATCCGGTCGCCTGCTGCTCGCTGGCGTGGTGGCCCTGATCACGTTCATTTCAGGGGCGTGGGCCACCCTGGCGCTGTGGTACCAGCTGCCCGGCGGGAGCGCTGGCCGAACTGCGGGTAGCGCGACGTGGGTGTTGATCGTGGTCGCGCTGGCGGCCGTCGCGGTGGCTCGGCGCAACTGGTGGCCGGTAGGTATCTACGCATTGCTTTATGCGGTTTTGCTGCTGTGGTGGATTAACATTGCCCCTTCCAACCACCGCGTCTGGGCGGACGACGTTTCCCGACCGCTGACGGGCGAGATTTCCGGCAGTGCGGTCACGTTGCGCAATGTGCGCAACTTCCACTGGCGCAGCGACAGCGACTACGACGCGCATTGGGAAACCCGCCGGTACGATCTGGACCACCTCACATCGGCGGACGCCGTGCTGTCGTACTGGGGCAGCAAGGCGATTGCCCACGCGATGATTTCGTTCGGCTTCGACGATGGCCGCCACGTGGTGTTCTCGGTGGAAATCCGCCGGCAGCGGGGAGATGACTATTCTCCCGTGGGGGGTTTCTTCAAGCAGTTCGAGACCATCCTGGTGGCTGCCGACGAACGCGACATTATTCGCGTGCGAACCAACGTGCGGGGAGAAGACGACTACATCTATCCACTGCGCATGAATCAGGCGACCATGCGCGGGCTTTTTCTCTCGTACGTGAAAGCGGCCAACAAGCTGGCCGAAAAGCCCGCGTTCTACAACACGATCACGTCGAACTGCACCACCATCGTCTACGGCATGGCGAAACATCTGGACCCCGACCTGCCGTGGGATGTGCGCCTGCTGCTGACCGGTTATCTGCCGGAATATCTGCACGATATCGGCGCCGTGGATCGGCAACGTTCGGTGCAGGAGCTGCGTCGTCGTGGTCGTATCACCGAACGTGCCCGCCACAGCACGCCGACGGACGATTTTTCCCGCGTGATCCGCGAGGGCATCCGCTAGATCGAGTCAGCGGAAGGAACAATCCGCTAGTCGACTCGTTCAAACTGGGTCAGGCGACGGATCGGATCGGCCTGCGCCAACCGCATCCTGATCACCTCGCCCAGCGGAAGCTCGCTGGTCGCCGACACGGCCGCCTCGACCGCGGGATCGCGCAAAATGACCGTACCTCTGCGCGCGTCCTTGCCGGAAACCTCGACGATGGCGCCACTGAAGATTTCGCCGATACGCGGCGCCAGCGCAGCCGCTTCGGCCAAATCGAGCACGGCCTTTTCATACCGGTGCGCACGGTGCGCGGACGCCTGCATGGTGGCAGGCAAACCTGGCAATGCCGCCCTTACCCAGTCCGGCACGGGCGTGCCGGCGCACAGGGCCACGCCGATCTCGCCGGTGTAGCGATCGACCAGTCGCCGCAACGGCGCAGTGGCATGCGTGTATTCGGACGCCAGTGCCGAATGCATCGGCTGCTCCGGAAGCTTGCCGTCGAATGCCGCATAACCGGCACCACGCAAGACGGTGGTGCAGGCGGTCAGCATGGCGACATGCGCCTCTTTGGCTGGATCCAGTGAGCGGATGAAACCGGGGTAATCCAGCCCGGGCGGCCAGTCGATCCCGAGGCCGCTGGCGGTGATATGCAGACGACGAAGCGCACGAGGATCAGCTTCGGGCAGGGTTCGCAGCAAGCCGACTTTCGCTTGCACCATCAGGTGCGCCGCCGCCATGCCGGTCAGCAACGAAATCTGTTCGTTCCAGTCCTCTACCGCCATGCGCGCCCGGAATGACAACGTCCAATGACCGTCGACGACATCGATCTCCTGCTCTGGCAGCGGCAGGCTGACACCGCCGCGCGCCCGCTCCCGCTGCTGGCGCAATTGGCCGATTTCCTGCAGCACGTGCCACATGGGACCTGCGGTACCGGCGTCGATCTGCTGCTGCATGCCTTCGTAATCGAGTTTGGCGCGACTTTTCACCAGGGCGCGACGCACATCGACGGCGATCCCCTCGCCGGTATGGTCCAGCTCCATCTTCCACAGCAAGGCCGGCCGCACTTGCTCAGGCAGCAGTGAGGCGGCGCCCTCGGAGAGCACCTTGGGATGCAGCGGGATTTTCTCATTCGCCCCATACAGCGTTTCACCGCGCCGGTGGGCCTCAAGATCGACCGGGTCGCCAGGCGTGACAAACGCGGCGACATCGGCGATCGCGTAGTACACGCAGTAGCCGCCATCGGTGCGCTCCACGTACATCGCCTGATCAAGATCCATCGCCTCGGGCGGATCGATCGTGACCAGTTCAATGTCGCAGCGATCCAGCTGAGGCAAGCGTGGATTGACGGCCGCGTGCGCTGCGGCGGCCTCCACCTCCGGCGGAAAGCTTGCAGGCAAGTTGAGTTCGGCACGGATGGCACGCATGCCTTGCACAAGAACGGTATCTTTGGCGGCCTGGATATGGATGCGGCGTGTGGTCGGCACGGCTGATCTGCCTCATGGGTTGGCGGGACGCGAACCTGAGCAAGTTACCATCGTCGGTGGCCACCCGCGTTTT
>JALYXN010000088.1 GCA_030947085.1 Pseudomonadota bacterium
CAACAAGGCTGTGCGGGCAGGCAACACATCGTCGACCATGAACGCGGCGTTGCCCTGTTCCCCCGACAAGGCCAGATCCATTGCACCGGCCACCAGCGGATGATCCAGGCGCAACAGCGGCAGCTCTTCGCGAGTCAGTGCGACGTCGCGCGAGAACGTCACCGACTGCGGGCCATCGGCGAAACCGGGCAGGGCGTCGGTGGACAGGTATTGGGGATCGAGCAGCAGAATCTGGCTGCCCAGCTCCTCGGCGTGGATGCCAAACGCCTCCAGCAGGCGCTGCACGAAGGCATCGCGATCGGGATCCTGATCTTCGCGCGCGAAGGCCTGCTGCAGCTCGTCGGCATGCAGATCGCGGCTCGACGCCAGTTCCAGCAGATGATCGCGGCCGCCGCGGATCAGCTGGGCCATTTCCTCATGCGTGGCATGGGTGTCGGCCAGCAGCGCATCCAGCTCCTGGTCGCGATTGTCGGCGCCTTGCGAATGTTCCTGTGCCAGCCGGGCGAGCGGCTCGCCGTAACGTCGCAGCAGCTCACGGCCGTCGGCCGGGCTCTTGCGGAAGGCGTCGACGCCTTCGTCGTACCAGCGAGCCAGCACGTGTTGTGCGCTGTCGGCGACGGCAAGGATGTGGATGTTGATGTCGTGTTTCTGGCCGATGCGGTCGAGACGGCCAATGCGCTGCTCGAGCAGATCCGGATCCAGCGGCAGGTCCCACAGGATCAGGCGATGGGCGAACTGGAAGTTGCGTCCCTCGGAACCGATTTCCGAACACAGCAGCAGCCGCGCGCCGTCGGGCTGCGCGAAGTAGGCGGCGTTGCGGTCGCGTTGAATGATGCCGAGGCCTTCGTGAAAACGGGCCACGCCGACGCCACTGCGCGTACGCAGCACTTCCTCGAGCGCCAGCACCTTGGCCTGGCTGCGGCAAATCAACAGGAACTTGTCCTGTGGGTACCGTTCGAGCAGGCCGATCAGCGCATCCACGCGCGGGTCGACGCTGTAGTCCACTTCCATCAGCGCCGGCGGTTGCTGGATATCGGCATGGAACTCGGCCAGCATCGCCTGGCGGGTGCCTTCCTCCAGCGTGTCGGCATCGAGTAGATGCCATTCGGGCAAGCGATGGGGGAAGCCGCCGACCCCCGCGCGATTGTTGCGGAACATGGCGCGACCGGTACCGTGGCGATCGATCAGCGCAGCCAGCAATTCGCGTGCGTTGGCCGGCTTGGTGGATTCGGACAGCTGGGCGGTCAACGCGTCGTCACCGCGGAAGGCGTCGGCCAGGGTGGCGTGTTGCGGATCGTCGAGCGCTTCGCCGTCGAGCAACTTGTCGGCGATCGCGGACAGGGTTTGGTAAGTATCAGACTCTGCCAGATAGCCGTCCAGATCGTGGTAGCGCTGGGGGTCAAGCAGACGCAGTCGCGCGAAGTGACCGCTGCGACCGAGCTGTTCCGGTGTGGCGGTGAGCAGGATCACGCCCGGAATCCTGGCGGCCAGTTCCTCCACCATGGTGTAGCGCGGACTCGCCTGCTCCGGTGACCACGCCAGATGATGCGCTTCGTCGACGACCAGCAGATCCCACGGGGCGTCCATCAATTGCTGCGCATGTTTCGGTGAGTTTTCGAGGAAGCCGAAGTCGGCAATCACCAACTGCTCGTCTTCGAACGGATTGCCGTCGTCCTGCTCCAGCGCTTCGCAACGTTCCTCGTCGTAGATGGCGAAGCTGAGGTTGAAGCGGCGCAGCAGTTCGACAAACCACTGGTAGACCAGGGTGTCCGGCAACAGCAGCAGCACGCGTGATGCGCGGCCGGTGGCCAGTTGCCGCGCCACGATCATGCCCGCTTCGATAGTCTTGCCCAGGCCGACTTCGTCAGCCAGCAACACGCGTGGTGGGCGACGGGCCGATGCGATGCCCGCGACGCGAAGCTGATGCGGCACCAGCCCGATACGGGCGGAGCCCAGACCCCACATCGGCGAGCGGCGTGCTTCGGCACGCCGCCTGAGACCTTCCAGACGCAGCTCGAACTGTGCCGCCGAATCGGTGCGACCACCGACCAGGCGATCGTCGGCCTGGCTCACGCTTTGTTCGTCGTCGAGCGAGCCTTCTTCCAGCTCACGCCCTTCGCCGCGGTAGATCAGCAGCTCGTCGCGAACCTCCACCCGTTCGACCAGGAACGCCAGGCCCTTGCCAGCCACGCGCTGACCGGCACGGAACTCGGCGCGGATCAATGGCGCCGAATCGACCGCATACGGGCGCAGCACACCGGCCTTGGCAAACAGCACCTGCACTGCGCGTCCTTCGACGCGGAGAATGGTGCCGAGGCCGAGCTCGGGCTCAGCAGAGGAGATCCAGCGTTGACCAGGTACGAACATTGTTCAGCCGTGTTGCATCAGGGGGCCGACAATTATCCGCTCCACGGCGGCTGGTGGGAACCGTCGATTCACTAGCCACGCCGCCAGGCCTCATGCGTGGAGTGCAAGAATCCTGGCTTTTCGCTCAGATTTAAGCGCAGATGACCGCGCCGCACCTACTTCAGCTGTGGTTGACAGCTCACTGCTGCCAGCATGTCGAGGTCTGGTTGCCGCCACCGCTGTCTGTTGCGGTACGTGCATTTGCGCTGGTCAGAATGAAATGCGCGCACTGAGTATCCTTCACCTGCGGCGAGCCGGCAGCGGGGGCTGCATCGAGGGTGTAGGAGGTCGCTGCCGCGCCGGTGCTGGCTGGCGCTGGAAAGGTCAACGTCACGTCGTAGTTCTGTTTCGGAGAGGGATTGGGCGAGGAGGTACTCAGGCCGCTGCAGCCGCTGCTTGACACAGTGACCTTGCTGTAGTCGAAGGTCTGCGCGTAGCAGCGCTCCAGGATGCCCTGATCCTGGGTCAGCGCGGCCAGTGCATCGGAGCGGCGGCTTTTCATGACGTACTTGAGATAACTGGGCACCGCGATGGCGGCGAGGATCGCGATGATCACCACCACGATCATCAGTTCGATCAGGGTGAAGCCGCCGCTCATCCTTCGAGGATGCTTGGTCTGCATGATGTGTTGCCTATCAGGGGTGCGCGGCATGGGGGGCATCGGCTTGAGTCATCAATACCGTGTGGCCATCGCTGGACAAATAGAACGTCACCTTTTGCCCTGGTTGCAAGGCGCCGGTAACGCCTGTGGATCGGGTCTGGGCAGTTATCGTGTAGGTATGCCCATTGATCATGACCTGAGTATCCGTGCCGCGCGGGCTGACTCCCGTCACGGTGCCGCTGACGCTGGGGGCCACCGCGCTGGCCATCGCGCCGGAGCCGATACCGAGCGTCAAGAGCAGTAGAAAACAGCTTTCGAGTTTCATGGTCAGGTTCCTCATTGCACTTGCCACCAGCCAACGCGGCTGGATTTGTTACCGATGGTAGGCACAACCTGCAGGCCGTTCGCAGTACTGATGATCTGCACGTTGGTACCGGCACTGCTCTTTACGGTGGTTGGTGCCGAGCTGTAGCCGTTGCCGATGAACACGCCGGTCGGGTTCTGGCCGCTTACCGTTCCGTTACCGATATGGATGCCACCACCCAAACCGATGGCGGATTGGGCGAATGGACCGCCGGTGTCGTATTTGGCGTTCATCAGGTACGACGAACCGCCGACGGCGCAGGCCGAGCTTGACATTGCGTTGGTGGTGAACACCACACCGCCGTTTTCGATTTGTGGGTTGGTGACCGAGCGAGCGGACTCCTGCGCGCTGTCCAGCGCGCTCATATCGAAATACCAGCCCTCCTGGGTCGCCAGTGCCGGCGAGGTGAACGCGGCATAGGTGAGGTTGACCGGGTTATTGGTTGTTTGCACCACGGGCACCGGTCCGCTGGTATCAATCGAAATTGTCTGACTTTGCAGGTTGGCGCGCGTATAAGGCGGCGCCGGGATCGGCGTGGTGTAACTTGCCAGGTCAAGCCTGTTGTCCCACACGCCGTAGAAAGTCTGGGTCTGGGTATCAGTGAGGTCGCCTGCGGTCAGCAGTTGACCGGTACCGAAAAACGCCATCAAACCCAGGGCCACCGGAAAATTCGGATTCGGTGTCAGCGCCGGCGCGGTGGTGATCGGCTGCGGATTGCCGCTGCCATCGCGGGCCTGGAACAGCAACTGGGCCGTCCATTTTTTGGGTTTGGAATTGCTCATGTCGATCGCCCACAGGTTGCCCTGCAGATCGCCAGCGTAGGCCATGTCCTCGGGTATCCCGAGTACGCCGCTTGTGTTGGCTGCCGTGATACTGGAAAGCCCGTTCGGCGTGGTGGCACTGCAGGCCGTCGGTACCACCTTGCAGAGGTCGATCTTGCGCAACAGTGCGCCGCTGGAAGCATCCACCGCATAGAAAATCGCATCGCCCGTGGTGCTGTTGTAGCCATTGCCGAACAGCACCGCAAACCCATCTACCTTCTTTTTGCTGGCGGAATCCTTCACGGTGACCGCGTTGGAACGCACGATGGCCGGGGTGCTGAAGCTCAATCCCATGTCGACATCGGTGAACTCCCATTTCACTGCGCTGGCGATGCTGGCATCGGTGGTGAATGTGCTCGGATCAGTGACATCCAACGCGTAGATGCTGTTGCCGCCGGCGTTCTCGCCGCCCACCAGCAGGGTATGCCAGTCGCCGTCGGCCAGCAGAACGTCGCGCGTCTGTGGTGAACCATCCACGAAAAACCGGTGGTTCTGGTTGTACAGCGGGTTGGTGAGCTGGGGCAGGTTGGCGAACACGCCATTCGGGATGAAAGCCAGCGTCTCGTTGCCGGTAG
>JALYXN010000096.1 GCA_030947085.1 Pseudomonadota bacterium
AAGCTGCTGCGCGCCTTAATGGCGGATACCTCGGCGTGGGAAGAAGTCAGCTATCAGGACGATCCCGCAACGTCGCCCATCTCGTACGCGCATCCGGCGCAGGCTATCTAGGCCGCTGACCTTCACCGTCGGCGTTTCGTCAGCAAAAAAAGGCCGTGTCGTCTGACATGGCTTTTTTTTGTGCTCGAGATCACACCTGCCCGGACACACTTCACGTCTTGGTGACATGCCAGTGCATCTTAACTTTCACCATGTTATACATCTGTCTCCAGTTGCCGGGTGCTCGACGTAGATCGGGTGCGACAGGCGAAGCGGTGATGGCAGTTATTCCGCTTTGGAAACAGGGGATTCAGAAGTTTCGGCGAGGGACGCCAACTCGAGGAACAGATCCTGCCATTCGGGGTCTGTGAAAGATGCGGCGGCGGCCCTGAGATGGGCGGCTGCAGCAGGCGAAAGCGGTTTTGACTGATCCGGCGTGGTTGCTACCGGTGGTTGGGGGACCACTTTCACGGTGACTGAACTGGCGCTGGTGCCGATGGCACGAGCGGAGGCAAGGATTTGGGTCTGCATCAACCGCAGGCGCGATGCCCATCCCGGTGACGAAGCCAGAAAGACGAGGCGGTTGTTGCGCAGGTCGGCGAATCTCACCTGCTCGCGCAATGGCGAGGGCAACGTCTGGCGCAGTGCGCGATCCAGCGCTTCCAGCGCACCGGCTTTTCTGGCCAGTGTCGCGAAGGAGCCGCAGTCGGCAAGGGCCTTGGGGCTGTTGGCCATGCGGCGGGAGAGGGCTGGTGGCGCGCGTTGCATGGTGCCGGCATTCGATTTTGGGAAGATATGCAAATCATACTCGTGTCACGCGCCAGGAAATTACCGAAAACTCTCGATCTGGCGAACCGCCGTTTGCAGGTCAAGCTGGCCTTGATGGTCTCGGTGGCGGTATTGGGATGCGTTGGCGTCGGTGCGGCACTGACCAGCGTGATTGCCAGCCCGGGCCAGCGAACCCTGAGCGAAATTCAGGGTTTGCGGCAGCAGATCAAACAGCAGGACGCCCAGCTGGGAACGGTTCGACAGGACGCGCAGCGCAGTCTGGACGCGCTGGCCGTGAAATTGGGGCAACTGCAGGCTGAATCCACTCGTCTGAACGCCCTCGGCGAACGATTGACCGAGGTAGGCAAAATCGATGATTCCGAATTCAATTTCGGCCAACCTCCGGCCGTCGGTGGTGTCGAGGATGTCAGCGGTAGCGCCTATGCGTTGCCAGCGGCGCTGGAGCGCAGCATCGATCATCTCGGCGCGCAGTTCGATCGGCAACAGGCGCAACTGTCCGCGCTGCAAAGCATGTTGCTGGATGCCAAGATCGAATCGAATCTGAAGCCAACGGGCATGCCGGTGCCGGGCTATATTTCTTCCTATTTCGGGGTGCGGGCGGATCCGTTCGACGGTCGCTCGGCACGCCACACCGGCATCGATATCGCTACTCCACGGGGTACGCCGGTGCACGCCGTAGCCGAGGGAATGGTGACGTTCGCCGGTATTCGCCGGGGCTATGGCAACGTGGTCGAAATCGATCATGGCAACGGTTACATGACCCGCTACGCCCACAACAGCAAGCTGGACGTCCATCCGGGGCAACATGTGCAGGTGGGCAGCGTGATTGCCAATGCCGGCTCGACCGGGCGCTCGACCGGGCCGCATGTTCACTTCGAGGTCTGGTACCACGGCCGCGTGATCAACCCGCTGGCTTTCGTGCGCAATCGCCGCTAAATCGCAATGGCTTGCGTTTCCGGCGTCGAGGCTCCCGGTTCGCCGATACGGCCGAGCGTTTTTACTTGAATCACCGGGGGTTCGTCGCCATTGACGTTAGCTGGGTGGCGCCCATCCCGATCGCTCAGGCGTGCCGACCGGGCACGTACGAACCACGTGGCACGGGGCGTCTGTCCATGGGCATGTAGTAACATGTCCGATTGGCCCGCGGAGGTTGCGGGCATCCTGTTCCTCACTACGGAAAATCGATGTTCAACCGTGCCCTGACGAGCCTGTTTGGCAGCCGCAACGAGCGCGTACTGCGCCAGCTTTCCCGAACTGTCAATCAAATCAATGCGCTGGAACCCGAGTTCGAGAAGCTGGGTGACGACGCGCTGCTAGGCAAGACCGAAGAGTTCAAGCAGCGGGTCGCCAGCGGCGAATCGCTGGAGAAGCTGTTGCCGGAAGCCTTTGCGGTGGTAAGGGAAGCGGCCAAGCGTACGCTCGGCATGCGCCACTACGACGTGCAGATGATCGGCGGCATGGTGCTGCATCAGGGCAAGATTGCCGAGATGCGTACCGGTGAAGGCAAGACCTTGGTCGGCACCCTGCCGGTCTACCTCAACGCGCTTGCCGACCAGGGCGTGCATGTGGTGACGGTGAACGACTATCTGGCACGCCGAGATTCGGCGCAGATGGGCAAGCTGTACAACTTTCTTGGCCTGACCGTCGATGTCGTTTATCCGGGCATGGACCATGCCGACAAGCATGCGGCTTACGCCGCTGACATCACTTACGGCACCAACAACGAATTCGGTTTTGACTATCTGCGCGACAACATGGCGCTCAGCAAGGATCAGCGCTACCAGCGGGGTCTGAACTACGCCATCGTCGATGAGGTCGATTCCATCCTGATCGATGAGGCGCGCACCCCGCTGATCATTTCCGGTCCCGCCGAGGATTCGCCGGAGCTTTACGTCGCGGTCAACAAGATCGTCCCGGCGATGATCCGCCAGACCGAAGAAGAAGGTGACGGCGACTACTGGGTCGACGAAAAGCAGAAGCAGGTGCATTTGTCCGAAGCGGGCATGCAGCACGCGGACGAACTGCTGCAGGCGGCCGGCGTTATCGATGAAGACAGCGGCTTGTACGACTCCAAGAATCTGGCGATCGTGCATCATCTCAATGCCGCACTGCGCGCCAACGGGATTTACCAGCTCGACGTGGATTACATCGTGCGCGACGGTGAAGTCATCATCGTCGACGAATTCACCGGTCGTACGCTGGCGGGCCGGCGCTGGTCCGATGGCCTGCATCAGGCGGTCGAGGCGAAAGAGGGCGTGACGATCCAGCGCGAGAACCAGACGCTGGCGACGGTGACGTTCCAGAACCTGTTCCGCATGTACAAGAAGCTGGCCGGCATGACCGGTACGGCCGATACCGAGGCATTCGAGTTCCAGAGCATCTATGGCCTGGAAGTGGTGGTGATACCCACGCACATGCCGATGATCCGCAAAGACAACGCGGACATGATCTTTCTGTCGCAACCGCCGAAGTACAACTCGGTGATCGAGGACATCAAGGATTGCCACCAGCGCGGCCAGCCGGTGCTGGTGGGCACCACCTCGATCGAGGTCTCCGAACTGCTTGCCGGGCTGCTCGCCAAGTCGGGCGTTCCGCATGAAGTCCTCAATGCCAAGCAGCATGAGCGTGAGGCGCACATCGTGGCCCAGGCCGGCGCGCCCAAGCAGGTCACCATCGCCACCAACATGGCCGGTCGCGGTACCGACATCGTGCTGGGCGGCAGCCTGGATGTAGCCCTGGCGGCGTTGCCTGAAGACGCCAGCGAGATGGATCGCCAGCGCGTCAAGACCGAGTGGAGGAAATTGCACGATCAGGTGCTGGCGGCAGGCGGTCTGCACATCATCGGTACCGAGCGGCACGAATCGCGCCGTATCGACAACCAGCTGCGCGGTCGTTCCGGCCGTCAGGGCGATCCGGGTTCGTCGCGCTTCTATCTGTCGCTGGAAGACAATCTGCTGCGCATCTTCGGCGGCGAAGGGCTGGTGCGCTGGATGAAGCGCTTCGGCATGAAGGACGACGACGCGCTGGAAGACCGGATGATCAGCCGGCAGATCGAAAAGGCGCAGCGCAAGGTCGAGCAGCACAACTTCGACATCCGCAAGCACTTGCTCGAGTTCGATGACGTCGCCAACGATCAGCGCAAGGTCATCTACCGCCAGCGCGATGAACTGCTTGAGGGTGAGGAGGTTTCGGCCACGGTCGCGGATATTCGCGAGGATGTGGTGCAGGGAATGGTGCGCGGCTACGTTCCTGCTGACAGCATCGACGAGCAGTGGGATCTGGCCGGACTGGATCGTGAGCTGGAAAGCGAATTCGGTCTGTCGTTGAAGTTGAAGCAGTGGATCGAGCAGCAGCATGAGATCGATGCGGCGATGATTCTCGAGCATGTGCGCCAGGCGGTCGAGGACCTGTTCCGTGCGAAGGAGGAGCAGATCGGTGCCGACACCATGCGCCAGCTGGAAAAGCACATCATGCTGACGGTGGTCGACAACGCCTGGAAGGACCACCTTGCCAGCATGGACTACCTGCGCCAGGGCATTTACCTGGTGGGTTACGCCCAGCAGGACCCGAAACAGGCGTTCAAGCGCGAGTCGTTCAAGTTGTTTTCCGAGATGCTGGATCGGATCAAGACCGAAGTGGTGCAGATGCTGGCGCGGATCCATGTTCGCAGCGAGGAAGAGGTCGCGGCGATGGAGGCTGAGCAGCAGCGGATCGCGGCGCGCCTGCAGCAGCAGATGCTGGCGACCGGCGGCGGCGCCCCGACAGCCAACGGAGCGGTTCCCGGCGAGGAAGTGGCAGGCATCGGCGATGGCGCGCGACTGGCTCAGCGCTCCCCGCAGCAGGACGGCCCGAAGGTCGGTCGGAATGAGCCTTGCCCCTGCGGCTCCGGCAAGAAGTTCAAGCATTGCCATGGTCAGCTGGCCTGATTCGAGCTAGCAAACAAAAACCCCGCTTCGGCGGGGTTTTTTATAAGCGGATACCATGCGGATCGAGCGCGTGTTGGGTAGCTTTGCTAGTCCGCGACACCTGGTGGTCGCTGCCGATGCGGCTCGGCCTGGATGGTGATGTATTGCGGCTCCTCGGCATCCAGGCGCAGCGCGGTGAGTTGGCCACCCCAGACACAGCCGGTGTCGATGGCATGGACGCCCAAGCCGGCAAACCGTCCCAGCGCCGACCAGTGGCCACAGACAATGCGGGTATCGCGTCGGCGCATGCCGGGCGTCGAAAACCACGGGTAGAGTCCGGGCTTCTGGGTGCCAGGCATGTCCTTGGCGTCAAAATCGATCCGCCCATTCACATCGCAATAGCGCATGCGGGTCAGGGTGTTGATGGTTGCCCGGTGGCGGTCCAGGCCCTGCAGGCGGCTGGACCACACGGCGGGACGATTGCCGAACAGATTGCGCAACAGGCGCGGATGGCGTGGGCTGGACAGCTCACGCTCCACATCCTGCGCCGCGCGAAGCGCCTGGCGCAGCGTCCACATGGGGGCGAGCCCTGCGTGGACCATGGTCCAGTTGAGCTTTTCGTCGTGATGCAGCAGCTTCTGCGACCGCATCCACTCGAACAGCACCGGTGCGTCGCTGGCAAACAAGACCTCGCGCAATTCCGGATTCACCCGCGCTTGCGCGTCGGGGCGGCGCTGCCCAATAGCCAGCAGGCTGAGGTCGTGGTTGCCCAGCGTCACCACGCTGTAGTCGCGCAGGCTGTGGATCAGGCGCAGCGTTTCCAGTGACTGACCACCGCGATTGACCAGGTCGCCGCAGAACCAGAGTTGATCCTGCGCCGTATCAAAGCGCAGTTTCTCCAGCATGCGTTGCAGTTCGGGGTAGCAGCCCTGAACGTCGCCGATCGCGTACGTAGCCATGTCAGCGCTGCGCCATCAGTGCAGCGTGCGTGGAATGGAGAGGGTGAAAGTCGGTATCAGCGCTTCGAACTCGGTGCCGTCATCGGCGAGCATCTGGTAACTGCCACCCATCGTCCCGACCGAGGTCTCCAGCACCGCGCCCGAGGTGTATTCGAAGTCGTCACCCGGGCGTATCCACGGCTGCTCACCGACCACGCCGTCACCGGTGACCTCCTCGGTCTTTCCGTTAGAATCGGTGATCATCCACCGACGCGTCAACAGGCGCGCGGGAAGCGCCCCCGCATTGCGCAAAGTGATGGTGTAGGCGAAGACGTAGCGATTGTCACCGGGCTTGGACTGATCCGGGACGAAGCGGGTTTCGACCTGCACGTCGATCGTGTAGGAAGATTTTTCATTCATGATTCGATTGTAAGGCCTGCCGCCATGAATAAGGGCGGCAGTCGTGACGCAGACGGGTCATCCGTGGCAAAGGCGGCTGTAGACCTTAGCCAGGCGCACGAAATCATCGGGAGCGAGAGTCTCCGCCCGCGCTCTGGGATCCACGTCCGCCCGACGGATGGCATCGCTGTCCAACAATTGCTTGAGCGCATTTGAAAGCGTTTTGCGCCGTTGCCCAAACGCTGCCTTGACCACGGCATAGACGTGCTCGGGGCGCGCGTCGTGCCGTTCGTGTGGCTGCAGCGGCACCAGTCTGACCACTGCGGAGTCCACTTTGGGCGGCGGCCGAAACGCTTCGGGCGGAACCTCGAACAGGGGCTCGACCCGGCAGGCCAGCTGAAGCATCACCGAAAGCCGCCCATAGACCTTGCTGCCTGGGTCGGCGGCCATGCGATCAACCACTTCCTTCTGCAGCATGAAATGCATGTCCTGGATCGCCGCCATGTGCTCCACGCAGTGGAACAGGATCGGGCTGGAAATGTAGTACGGCAGGTTGCCGGCGATGCGCAGGCGCGGTACCCCATGGCTATGCGCCATGGCGGTGAAATCGACCTTCAGGATGTCTGCGTGCACGATATGCAATTCGCCCACCGCTGCGGCGCGCGCCTGCAGGCCCGGAATCAGGTCGGTGTCGAGTTCGATGGCGGTCAGCTTACCTGCGGCGGTCAGCAGGGGCAGGGTCAGAGCGCCTTCGCCTGGACCGATCTCTACCAGGAAATCGTCGGCTTTGGGGGCCACCGAGCTGACGATCCAGTCGATGTAGCGACGATCGTGCAGAAAGTGCTGGCCGAAGCTCTTCTTAGGGCGTGCGCTCATGCGGTCAGTGCCGCGTCGGGACAGCGGGAATACGAGTGGATCATCGTGCGTCGCTGCACGTCATGGCCCTTTCGCTTCATTTCTGCGCCCAACCAGAGCGAGAGCCATGCTGGTAGCGGCGATCAGGCTGGCGGGGTCGGCGCGACCGGTGCCGGCCAAATCCAGCGCAGTGCCGTGATCGACCGAAGTGCGAATAAAAGGCAGCCCAAGCGTGAGATTAACCGTGCGATCAAACGCTTCGCTCTTCAGCACCGGCAACGCCTGGTCGTGATACATCGCCACCACGGCGTCGTAGTTTTTGCGCTGGCTGGAGACGAACGCGGTGTCGGCGGGCATCGGACCAAGCAATGTCATGCCCTCGGCGCGAAGTTTCTCCAGGACCGGGATGACGACATCGATTTCCTCGCGTCCGAGGTGACCGCCTTCGCCAGCGTGGGGATTGATGCCCAGCACGGCGATGCGTGGCTGCGCGATCCCAAACTTGGCCTTCAACTCGCGATGGACGATACGCAGCGTTCGGGTCAGTGATGCCCGTGTTATGGCTGCAGGCACGTCGGCCAGCGGCAAATGCGTGGTAGCCAGTGCTACCCGCAACTCGGGGCTGGCGAGCATCATCACTACATCGGTGTGGGCGTACTCGGCGAAAAATTCGGTGTGGCCACTGAAGCGGATGCCAGCGTCGTTGATCGAGGATTTCTGCAGCGGTGCGGTGACGATCGCGTCATAGCGGCCGTTGCTGCAGCCTTCCGCCGCCTCGGCGAGGGTGGCGAGGACGTAGCGGGCGTTACGCGGATCGGGTTGTCCGGGATCTTCCTGCTGCGCAAGCGCTATGTGCCGGATGCGGAGGGTTGCCGCGGGGCGTTGGTCCTGTGCGAGACCGTCGTCGTCGACCAGCGCGATGGCCAGACCGCAGCGGGCGGC
>JALYXN010000107.1 GCA_030947085.1 Pseudomonadota bacterium
AGCCATCCCGTCATGCAGAAGGGTCTGCGTAAGAGCGACATCGCCGGCAGCTCTTGCTGAAAGCGAAGCATCGGTCTGGATTCAGACGTATACCTCCGGGGTGAGACGCCAAACGGGGTTCGACAAACTTTCCGCACACCTGCTGACCCAGCGGGCCAGAGGGCAGCTGCACGTGCGCTCACAATCCATGAAGGTAATCCCATTGAAGAAAACACTCGTACTCCCCATCCTCGGTTCAGCCATGGTCGCATGGCTCCCACTGGCCGTTGCGCGCGAAGTGGTGGTTTTGCCGGGCGTCGTCGGCGCGGTCGGTGTGACCAGCGGTGTTGACACGCAGGGGCCCGGTCTCCTCACCGTGGGCAAGCAGGACATCAACACGGCAAACGACCCGGGTGGTGCAATCACCACTGACGCCGCCAATACCGCAAAGATCCTGTTCAACAACACCTCGACCGTCACTGGGTTTGTCGGCGCGTCCGGCTCGACGTTTCTCGACATTTCCGCCGGCAGCAACGCCAATACGGTTACCTTCAATGGTCCGGTCTACTCGACGACGTTCTCGGTAGCCGGAACCGGCACGGTCAATTTCAACGGCGGGTTCACCAGCAACAGCGGCTCGACCATGGATTTCGCCGGCGACGGCTTCATCAACGTGGGCGCAGGCCAGACGGTCAAGGCTGCCATCACCAACACCGCCGGCGCAGGGACCGGCACGCTGACGCTCCATGGCAACAGCATCGTGGATGGCGCGGTCGGCGCTGCCAGCGGGCTGAAACAGATCACCGTAGCCGGTGGCAATGCACTTATTACCGGGCAGGCCAACGCCGCCGCGTACACCCTCGGCACCAATACCTTGAATGTCGCCGGCGCCTTCGCCATTCCGGTGGCGGGAACCATCAACACCACGATCTTCAGTCAGTCGCTGTACGGCAAGATCACTCCGGTGGGTGCCGCCTCCATCGGTAATGCGCTGCAGGTGAATGTGACCGTCACCGGACCGATTCCGGTCGGCAGCAGTTTCAATATCGTCGACGCCACCAGTGGCACCAACGGCAGCACCGTCACTGCAACCAGCAACACCACGCGCTATCTGTTTTCCGCGGCCCCCACCACCAACGGCCTCGTGCAGATCACCGCGACCCAGATACCGCTGGCCACCGTGGTAGCGCCGGTTGGCAATCCCACCGCGCCAGTGATCGCTCCAGTCATCGACGCCCTGCCGTTGACACCGGCAACCACACCGTTGCTGACCGCGATCACCCTGGCGCCAAGCGCTCCGGAAGTCGCCGCGGCGCTGGCGCAGCTCCAGCCCGGCACGGCCAGCCTCGCCTCGCCGCAGGAAAGTTACCGCGTCACTCAGCAATTCCAGTCGCTGTGGGCATCGCACATGGAAAGCGCCCAGCAGCCCTGTTTCCAGAACGATCAGCCCGACGATCGACACGTGCAGCGACGGGAAAACACCGTGGCCTGTCAGCCCGACAGGTTGAAGCCGCGCTTGTGGGGCGCCGCGTTCGGCTATGCCGGCACGCAGCAGAGTCGCAACGGATACGACGGCTATAACGACAACAGCTACGGCGCGATCCTCGGTTACGACATCCCGCTCAGTCAGGCGACCACCGCAGGTGTCGGCGTACGATTCGGCCGGTCAACGCTTGATGGCACCGGCTCCAAAAGCCACGGCGGTATCCGCTCCTACCAGGCAACCGCCTACCTTGGCTACGCGCCGGGCGCCTGGTTCGCCAATGCCGCATTGGTCTATGGCCTGGACGATTATTCGAGTTCGCGCACGGTTTCATTCCCGGGTATCAACAACACGGCAAACGCCGACTACAGCGGTCATCAGTACACCGCGTTCGGTGCCACGGGTTACCACTTTCAACTGGGCGACGGACGTAGTGTCATTACCCCAACGGCGACACTGCAGTACACCCGTCTCAAGACCGACCGCTTCAGCGAAATCGGCGGCGGCCCTGTCAATCTGAAGGTGGATGCACAGGCTTACGATTTCCTGCAGTCTGGCCTGGGCGTCAAATTCTCACGCGACCTCATCGCCTCCGGCTCGAACATCGTGCGTCCCGAGGTGCACGTCAACTGGCTGCATTCATTCCACGGTGAAAGGATGGACAACACGGCGGCGTTCGCCAGTGGCGGCCCATCGTTCACGGCGAAGGGTGTGAAACAGGGGCGGGATCTGTTCGATGTCGGTGCCGGCGTGTTGATTGCCAGCAGCAACACCTGGTCAGTCGAAGGCGCTTACGACTACCAGTTCAACGACAGCTACAAGGCCGGTCAGGTCATGCTTAAATTCAACATGGCCCTGTAAGGAAACACAGCCCTCCCGTCCGGTCGCGCAGGCAACCATTACATCAGGGATGCCGTAAACCGACCGGCCGGGTCGGGCGGGACACCACTGGCCCAGCTATGACGTCTGGGCCAGTTCTTTGCACTCCAGGTGAAGGTTGGTCACAAGATCGTCGCGGCAGCTCCAGAGTGACGGCGGGTCGCCTTTCGCGCCCGATCAGATTCAGCGGCCACTATCGACCAACTCCCAGACCCTGGAAATCACCACCGATCCCTCGCCGACGGTCGAAGCAACGCGCTTACCGATCCGCTACGCACGTGGCCAACGCAAAAATATCCTGCAGAGGCGACGAAAGGCGAGCGTGCGCCCACCGCCGCGCCGGTAAGCACGAAGCCCCGTCGTCCCGCTTGACCAGACGCGACAGCCAGTCGGTATGGCGGGCGGCACCAACCATGATGAAAAGCACCCGAGTCGGCACTGTCTCTTCGCTCCCGTTCGCCGTGTTGCGGATCGTCACCGCCTCCAGCTGATCAGTGCCGTGCTGGGCGCTGATTTCGGCACCGGATTCAATTGCGATCGTTGGCCCCGCCTCGATCCAGCTGGACAGATAACTTGACATCGATGCCGCCAGCGACGCACCGCGCGCCAGCACACGCATCCGGCTCGCCGTCCGGCTGAGAAACATCGCCGCCTGGCCGGCTGAATTGCCGCTACCAATAACGATCGCCTCCATTCCCTTGCTGTAACGGGCCTCGATGCCGGTCGCGGCGTAATAAATCCCAGCGCCCACGAATTCGATCAGCGGCTCAATCGGCAGCCGTCGAGATTGCACGGCGGTCGCTACGACGACTGTCCTGGCACGCATCCGCTTTCCGTCGTCGAAGGTGGCGCAGAAGCGGCCGTTTTCCAGCGCATCGAGCAGCGCGACCCGGCGCGGCATGGCGAAACGCGTACCGAACTTCATTGCCTGAATTTCGCCGCGCCATACCAGATCGACGCCGGAAATACCGGTCGGGAACCCGATGTAGTTTTCGATCCGGCTCGACGTATCCGCCTGGCCACCAACTGCGATGTTTTCAGTGCCCAGCGCACAAAGTCTTTCGGCACCGGCGCAGACCCCGGCCGCCACACCCGCCGGCCCGCCGCCGACAATCAGGACGTCGAAATCCTCGTCATCGATCCAGGTTGAGGCCGAGCAGACGCGCGACCTTATTCGGCGTCGGATCCTCGACGATCGTATCCCGACCGTTCCGGCTCCCTGCTGAGCGCTGAAGTTATTTCGCCGCATCAACGGCTCCGCTCAAACGCCCGATCCCATGCTAGACAGCATTGTGAAGCCAAATACCCGGTCAAAAAACTTGTGTTCTCTACGTAATTTCTTGTGGTAACGTGAAATTGGCGTAAGAAATAACGCTATGAACTTTCGGGGATGCAGGAAGAATGCATGAAAGTCGCAGGGGACATCAATCCGTCTGACGCATCGACGGGTGGTGAATTTATATACAACAAGCAACTATTGGGAGGGGTTCTCACATGAACCGTAAGCTCTTGGCCTCGGCCATCTGCGCCGGCCTGTTCATGGCCGGATCTGCATTCGCACAAGACGATTCAACCGCTGCACAGCCGTCGCGGGATCAGACGACTAAGAATCAACCGGCGCAAAAAACGTCCGACAACGAAAAAGACGCCAAGAACCTCGAAGCCGTCTCGGTGACCGGCTCGCTGCTGAACCGGCCGGAATACGAGTCGACGTCGCCCGTACAAGTGATCAACATCAAAGGTAATTTCGCCGCGGGCGCTTTCGACACGGCGGATCTTTTGCAGTCCTCGGCTGTAGCCGCGGGAAGCACGCAGATCAATGGCCAGTTTGGCGGCTACGTCGTCGACGGCGGTACTGGCGTAAAACCGATCGACCTGCGCGGCCTGGGTGCCAATCGCACCTTGGTTTTGCTGGACGGCCAGCGCCCCGGCCCCGCCGGCACGCGAGGCGCCGTCGGGGCCTTCGAC
>JALYXN010000129.1 GCA_030947085.1 Pseudomonadota bacterium
TGAGATCCGGCCGCCTGGCGGCATCGATCGGCGTTGGCACGGTGACAATATAGACATTGCAGTCACGCAGGTCGTCCGGGTTTGCGCTAAAACGCAGGTGACTGGACGCAGCCAGCTCCGCTGCCTCCACCTCGAGCGTACCGTCATGGCCATCGCGCAATTCACCGATGCGTTTGGCATTTACATCAAAGCCGATGGTGGCGTAAAGCTTTCCGAACTCCACTGCCAGCGGCAAACCAACATAGCCCAGACCAACAATCCCGATCCGCGTATCTTCCAGACTCTGCATCATCTATGTTCCTGGTGAATCCATTGGAGAACTGCAACATGGTGCAGCTGATGACATCTTCTGCTCTGCCTGCGCAGCGGCCACGATGATCACCGTGCTGCCAGCATCGCGTGTCGCAGCGTCGCATTCAACCACAACGATAATGACTGCAGGCCTATCATCCGAGCAGGCAACGCGGATGGCCCACGATGGCTCTCCTGGTTCGGATCAGCAACGAACAGCCCCAGCTCTCATCCGACTGGACTCTTACGTCATTTACCTTGGCCGAGCCACGCGTCATCGCAGCGTGACGCCGGCGTATCGCTGGGACGCTGTGCGGTTGCAGCAGCACGCTGGGCGCGCTGCCTCGTTCTTCACTGATCCGTAATCCGCCATGCCGTTGAAGCCGGGCACGTTCCTGGCTCAGTCGCTTGCCGCTCGCCTGTTCACTATCCCGTGGCGCGCAACTCCTGAATCCGGCATGTCAGAGAGCATGGCGTGTCAACGAGGGCTGGCGTCAACCGGATCAACCGCTGCGCATCCCGATACACGGGAGTGTGTCCGACTCGACTGGATGACGTGCGCAGAGATCGCCATCGATGCGTTGCTGTTTACCCGCCCTTGCGTTACAGCTTGATTTTACGCTGTGCCAGACACCGACATGGCGCGAATCATGGCCTGTCAGGATGATCTGGTTGCGGTGCAGAGCGCAGGCTGGGCTGAAGCGGAATCCTCGTCGCGGGCTTCCTTTCTCACGACGAGCGCTGCCAGCGCGTTTGGCTTGCGCGACTCCCATACCAGCTAATGGACCTGGAAGCACGCGGACGTGCAGGAAGTCGGTCCAGACGACAACGCTGCGAGGCGACTCTCCCAGCGCGAGAATGCGGCGGTTAAATTAGGACCTCGGGGACGCTGAAGCGGTCGCCTTTCAGGTCAGCGCCAAGGCGTCCATGCCTTTGGCGCGTTTGCATTTTCGACGTGTGGACCTGCACCCGAGCAGTCAATCTCGTCACTCTTGTTCGGTTTTGACTGCTCGGCGAGAGCTAAGGTCAGGCTGACCGAGCGAGAGCGTGATCCTTGCGGCCCGGGTGAGATGGATCAAAACCATGGCGGGAGTTCAACAAGCCCGCGATCAGGGAGCCGTGCAGTTGTCCAGGCTCAAACTCAAAGCGATGCGCGAATGCGCTGCTGGGTATCGGGTTGTCGCGCGCATCCGCGAGCCCGCGCGGCAATTTGTCCCCGGCCAGCGCCTCGACCAGGCGCAGGCGCAGGAGCACCACTGGGTTGTCTCGCACCAGGGCGTAGCTTGTCGGTGGCGCGAATACTTCGAATCCGTAGCAACGTTCGTAAAACTTGGCATGCCGCGGATGCACGCCGATGACGATATCGCTTAATTCGTTGTGCAATCCGTAATGAATAGCGCTGCGCATCAAGCTGAACAGGGCCCCGATGGTGCGTGATGCAGAACGGCGCCGATCTGCCAACATTCCCACCTCCAGCAGGCGGCGCCCCTTCCGGCGCATTTCATCCAGATAAGGTGCGTATACGCTATCCAGCGCGAGCCCCATGGGATTGTCACGGAACAAGGTCATCGTATAGCCGACTTGCGGACCTTCCGGACCCCAGATCACGCACGCGTGCGGGCCCACGGCAGTAGGAACGGTATGAATGCCAAACGGGTTTATATCGATCAGCTCCATCTCCGAGTAGCGCTGATATACCAATTGCCAGGCTGCTTCCACTTGTTCGAGGCTGGTGGCGCACACACATGGTGGTGCGCTGGTGCGCGTTGCTGAAAACGCTGGATGCTTGGTGATGTCGATCACGGTCTCAGGCATGTCTACTCCACATATCTCATTAAGTTCGTGTTTCGCCCCGCGTCTCGCGGCAAGCAATCTCTTGGTCGGTGGGACGTCGGTCCCACATTTGGTCAGGTTGACCAAGACGGACTTGTCGGAACTGCAATGGACACTTCATTGGAACGCGAGCTGGCCGATCCGCGCAAAATCATCCGGGCCACGGCCGAGCGCGATGGGTCATGTCGGCTGGCGGGCCTGTGCAGTTCACGCCGTTTGCCTTTTTAGTGAACTCAACGATTGCAAGGCCGATAGCCAAGCCTTTGGAGAGATGAAGTCTGCGGTGACTATGGAGTCCGACGTAACTGCGGCTCACTTGCGCCACGCGATCTGGAACTGAGGCATACCGTCGGCAGCGGTACACTGACGGGATCTTGACGGCGGCTAACGGAAGAGGCTGGGAATTACGGTAATTCACCAACCCGATCAAGCTGTTGTGCCAAGAAGCGGTGCGTAGGACGGGTTGATAACCGGCGTCTTTCGCGCATCCGGAAAAGCGGCCAGAGAGCACTGAGTAGATGGAGTGTTGGCGACCATCCATGGCGCCACGAGTGAACGCTGCAAGACCTTCATGCAGCGCAATCATGCTCGACACCATCCCGCCGCGGGGTGCGCCCTTCCGATCGCCGGTCGTGCTCGGCCGATATTTCTATGCGCGTGATGTACGTCGCGGTGCTCTGTAACTCGGGACCAGAGCCTGGCTTGATGGCTGTCGAAAACTTTCATGGGTGGGCAATAAACCTGGTCACGTGGGTGCCGCGGGCCACATCCATGCTTTCAGTCGTTCAGAGACGATCCGCCCGTTGGCGGGCGCAGTTTCCATATAATGGATTATGCGATGACTTGATGAATTATATGCTAGAAAAACGCTATAATTATGTGAACTGCGTGCGAAAATGGCGATTCAGAGATCAACAAATCGTTGGAGATACCCTCAGTTACGCTGAACGTTATCCTGATTACCACTATATGTCAGCCCCGGAAACTGGTGTGTTGTTCAGCGTGCATTCGCATTGCTTGCGGAAGGCGGCGCATCGGAGCAGTTTCGGTCTGCGAACCGCGCTTGCGCGTTTTACGATCGCCAGCAGCCGGTATCAACCGGGAGAAACCAAGCCAGCCGGCTCGCGCATGACTTGGCGTGTTTGCCCTGCCCGCTTGAGTTGAGAGGCCACGCTGAGTGAAACCTCGCCATTGGCGCATCGATCGACTCGCTCATTCGCTTCCCGCCCTCTAACCAGCCTGAGCCAAAACGCAGGACGTTCATGACGCAACGTGGCGGCTGCCTTTATCCTGCGTATAGTGCCTGGGCAAGCTGACGCCGGTTACCGAAGTCGGCCATAAATAGCTGTCATGCTTCCGATCCCGGTTGTTCTTCGTCAATCAAATCACCAGGTTGCAATATATGGACAGCTGCGAATCGTGAAACAACAGACAAAAGCGGAGATTTTGCGCGCTGGCATCGCTGCGCCTTCGGCAGATAATTCGCAGCCGTGGCGGTTCGCATGGTCCGAGGATGTCCTTGACCTTCGGATCGATCCGGGCCGCAGCGGCGGTGTTTCCGACGCCCGGTATGTCCTCAGCGATCTCGCCGCTGGCGCATGCCTGGAAAACATGATCATCCACGCC
>JALYXN010000142.1 GCA_030947085.1 Pseudomonadota bacterium
GGGGTCACCGTGTCCGGCAGCTTGAAACCCTGCTTTACGGCGATAAACCCCAGCACCGCGGTAATCCCGAACGCCACGATCAGCTTTAGCAGATAGTCGCGATTGACAGGCTCGCGCCATTGCGTAAGCAATTGCCAGATCCGTGTCCAGTAGATCAGCGTCACCGCCAGGATCGCGCCGGCCTGGATGCCGATATTGAACAAATCCGAGCGTGCACCGAGTCCGAATCGCTCTGCAATCAGCAGATGACCGGTACTGGAGATAGGCAGGAATTCGGTGATGCCCTCGATGATGCCGAGCAGGATGACATGCAACAGGTCGGACACAGGGAAATTCCATGGCGTGAGAAACAAGCCGCAGATCGACCACGGCACGGGCGCATAGCTTACGGGTTTCTCGACCAGGTCACGAATGAATGGTGGCGACCAGCTAGCAGCGGTCAGGCACGCACCAAAACGGTGCAATCGCTTGTGTTGATCGATGGTGGTTGGTGCGAAAACCCATCGTCCCCGTCATAAGCCCTTAACGAAATGCTGCGCTGCATCGTTTTCGGGAGGTGGCACGGGACTTGCTCATTGTCCTTGAGGTTAGCTACCCGACGGCGTTTTCCTGTTTAGAAGGCACCGAACAAATAGACGTCGAGACGGCCATCGCTTTACGTGAGTCACTGGGAGGGGAGCAAGTTCATGAAACGAACGTGGAAACTCGCAAGCGCTGTCGTTCTGCTTTTCATCGTTTCCGCAGCCGTGCCGGCCATCGCCGACGAGGCACCGGCCAGTTCATGGGCAGGAAGTGTCGCGGTGGTCAACGACTATCTGTTTCGCGGTCTGTCACAGACCAATCGCAAGCCCGCGGTACAGCCGGGGATCGAGTACGACCACGCCAGCGGGTGGTATGCCGGGGCCTGGGCCAGCAACATCAGCTGGCTGTCGGATACATCCAGCAGCGGTGCGCCGTTGTCGAGCAGCCTGGAGGTGGACGTCTATACCGGATTTCGCGGCAGTCTCGCCACCGACTGGAGTTATGACATCGGCCTGTACGAGTACTACTACCCGGGCACCTATCCCGCCGGTTTCACTCGTCCGTATACGACTGAAGGTTACGTCTCGCTGGGCTGGAAAGGTCTGTCGCTGAAGTACTCGCATTCGTTCACCAATCTGTTCGGCTTTCCCGACAGCAAGAACAGCGACTACGTCGATCTCTCATGGAACTACGAGTTCAGCCCGAGCTGGACCGTCAACACGCATGTCGGTCATCAGGACGTCGCCAACACGCCCGGCTTTGCCTATGACGACTGGAAGGTGGGCGTGAGCAAGTCGTTCAAGGGCGGCTACACCGCGTCGCTGGGTTACTACGACACCAATGCCGACAAGAGCAACTACACCAATGCCTACGACCATTTCGTAGGTCGCGCCACCGGCATCCTCAGCTTGAGCAAATCGTTCTGAACCCGGCATGGCCGATCGCGATGGGCCGCGATCGCCGCTTCAACCTCTGGAGACATCGATGAAAATGATCAGCTGCATTATCCGCCCGTACAAGCTGGACGAAGTACGCGACGCGCTGACTGCTGCGGGCGTCAGCGGCATCACGGTCAGCGAGGTACGCGGTTTCGGCCGTCAGAAAGGGCACACCGAGCTCTATCGGGGCGCCGAGTATGTGGTCGACTTTCTGCCCAAGCTGAAGCTGGAAGTGGTGGTGGACGACGGGCAGCTTGACGGCGTGCTGGAAGCCGTACAGCAGTCTGCCAAGACCGGCAGCGTGGGTGACGGAAAGATCTTCGTCAGCACGATCGACCAGGTCATCCGCATCCGCACCGGTGAGCTTGACGCCGACGCCCTCTAATCCTGTCCTGCGAGGTTCACATGAAAGACTTTCTGTTGTTCCGTCACCTGCGCAGCCTGCCCGTGTGGATGCCATTGGTGCTGCTGATCTGCCTGATGTTGCTGGTGCCACAGGTGCACGCCCAAGCCGCCGCTGCGGTCCCCGCGCCGGTGGTGAACAAGGGCGATGTGGCCTGGATGATGACCTCGACGCTGCTGGTCATCCTGATGACCGTGCCGGGATTGGCGCTCTTCTACGGCGGACTGGTCCGCTCCAAGAACGTGCTGTCGGTTCTGATGCAGGTGATGACGGTGTTCTCGCTGATCGTGGTGCTGTGGGTGATCTACGGCTACAGCCTTGCCTTCAACGGTGGCAATGCGTTCTTCGGCAATCTGGACAAGATGTTCCTGCACGGGGTGACGAAGGACTCGCTGGCGGCGACCTTCACCCCCGGCGTGGCCTTGCCGGAATATGTGTTCGTGGCGTTCCAGGCGACGTTTGCCGGCATCACCGGCGCGCTGATCGTGGGTTCGTTCGCCGAGCGGATGCGGTTTCGCGCGGTGCTGCTGTTTGCCGCCTTGTGGTTCACCTTCGCCTACCTGCCGATCGCGCACATGGTCTGGTACGGCCCGAACGGCTTCCTGTTCGCCAAGGGCGCGCTGGACTTTGCCGGCGGTACCGTGGTGCACATCAATGCCGGTATCGCCGGTCTGGTGGGCGCGTATATGGTGGGGCCGCGCGTCGGCTTCGGCAAAGAAAACATGAAGCCGCACAACGTCACCTTCACCATGATCGGCGCGGCCCTGCTGTGGGTCGGTTGGTTCGGCTTCAACGCCGGCTCCAACCTCGAAGCCAACTCCGGTGCGGCGCTAGCCTTCATCAACACCTTGCTGGCCACCGCCGCTGCCGTACTGGCCTGGCTGGCGCTGGAAGCCATGACCAAGGGTAAATCATCGATGGTCGGCGGTGCCTCGGGCGCGGTCGCCGGTCTGGTCGGCATCACCCCGGCCTGCGGCACGGTCGGGCCGATGGGCGCGCTGGCGATTGGCGCCGCCGCCAGCCTATGCTGCGTGTGGGGCGTCACGGGGCTGAAGAAAATACTCCGTGCCGACGACACCCTCGACGTATTCGGTGTCCATGGCATTGGCGGTATCGTCGGTGCATTGCTTACCGGCGTGTTCACCTCATCGGTGCTGGGCGGCACCGGTGCGGCGGATTTCTCGATCGTCCATCAGGTCGGTATCCAGGCGCTCAGTGTCGTAATCACCCTGGTCTGGAGCGGCGTGGTTTCGGTCATGGCCTACTTCGTGGTCAAGGCGGTGTTCGGCCTGCGTGCATCCTACGAGGCAGAGCGCGAGGGGCTGGATATCACATCGCACGGTGAAACCGCTTACGATGGGTGAATGCGCGAGTGGCAGCGGATACGTCGCCCTTTAACGGTGCAATGGATAAAATCCTTGCACCGTTAAGGGTTGTTACGTACGAATTAAATTCGCTCCCGGCGTGGCAGGTCGTCGCCACGCCGCGTTTGCTACCGCTGGCACGCGCTTTGCAGCTGCAACGGGTCCCCATTCTCATTTCCCATCTCGAGGTTGTTTCATGTCTGCCAACAAAGTGCTCGATCTGATCCAGGAACACGACGTCGAATTTGTCGACTTCCGCTTTGCCGACATGCTCGGTGTGCATCATCACGTGACCTTTCC
>JALYXN010000162.1 GCA_030947085.1 Pseudomonadota bacterium
TGGGTCAATTTCAGCGTGGTCTGGCCGTTACTGCAGGTGCTGGCCACATCGATCAGCGGCACGCCTGGTTGCAAGGTGAAGTCATGCGCCACCTGGGTGATCGGCTTGCCACCGGCCACGCCATCCATCTCGTGCCAGAGGTCGTCCGACACGGTATTGCCGTAGGCGTGCGCCTTGATGTAGTGACGCACGCCGGTGCGCCACGCGTCGGCGCCTATATAGGCCTCCAGCATGGTGATCACCGCCTCACCCTTGGCATAGGTGATCGAATCGAATGCCTGGCTGGCCTGCTCCACGGTCTCCACATGCTGCACCACCGGGTGAGTAGTGGCCACGGCATCCTGCGACATCGCACCCTCGCGCGTGTCGACGATGTCCAGCTCGGTATGCCACTCCGGGTGCAGCTTCTGGGTGGTGCGCGAGGCCATCCACGAGGCGAAGCCCTCGTTCAGCCACAGGTCGTCCCACCAGCGCATCGTCACCAGATCGCCGAACCACTGGTGCGCCATCTCGTGCGCGGCGGTGTTGAATACGCGCTGCTTGTCCAGTTGAGTCGAGATCTGCGGGTTGAGCAACGCGGAGTATTCAAAGGTAAAGATCGCGCCCCAGTTCTCCATCGCCGAGAAAAACTGGCTGCGGCCCGGTGCCGCGATGTTGTCCAGCTTCGGCAGCGGGTATTTGACGCCGAAATAGTCGTTGTATTCGTGCAGCACGTCCTTGGCCGAGGCCAGCATGAAGTCAGCCTGGTCCACCATGCCCTTCTGGGCGATTACGCCGATCTGGGTGCCGTCGGACATGGTGATAGCGCGCTGAAAATCGCCCAAACTGAAAAACAGCAGGTAGGTCGACATCTTCGGCGACTGCTGGAAGGTGACCTTGCTGAGGCCGTTTCCGAGCTTGTTGGTCGTGGCGATCGGCATGTTGCTGACCACCATCTCGTCATCGGGCACGGTGGCAGTCAGCGTGAAGGTAGCCTTGTAGTTGGGCTCGTCCCACGAGGGGATAAAACGGCGCGCATCGGAGTTCTCAAACTGGGTGTACAGCGCGCGCTTCTTGCCGGACTTGGTGTCGTAGTCCAGTGCGAACAGACCGTTGGCCTGGGTGCCGATCTTGCCGGCGTACGTCATCGCCAGCTTATAGGGGCCGACCGGCAGGGTTTGATCGAAGGTGAAGGTGACGGTCTGGGTCTTCGCATCCAGCGACACCTTCGGCGCAGCGAAGGCCATCCTGTTCTTCAATGCCGTCAGGCTCACCTTTAAAAACGTCATGTCCAGCGCATTGAGCGTGATGTGGTTGGTGGGTTTGAATACTTCCACCGTCACCGTCGCCTGACCGTCAAAATTCATCGCCTGCGCATGCGGCGTAATGGAGACGTCGTAATGACTTGGCCGCACCGTGCGAGGCAACTGGGTCGTGGTCAGCTCGGACGAGGGCGCCGCCGTCGGCGTGGCGGCGATGGCGCTGACGGAAGCTCCGGCCAGAGCCAGTGCTATCGCGGTAACCAGATAACTGCGCATGAGTGACATTTCCTGGAAAAGATGAGCCGACCAGCAGATTTTCCGGGGAAGCCGAAAACTGCTGCAAACCGACATAAAATTCAGCTGACAAGGCTGTCATCTTGACGCCAGGAAGTGTTCCAAGATACGGCCGAAAGTCATGCCTTGCCGTTACGGACCACGGTTTTCCTTGGCCAGCAGATCGTGCTGCGGCGAGCCTTGGAACAGCTCACGTAGCGCCAGAACCCCAAGCTGACAGCCGGTCCGGGTTACGGGCCAAGGCCCATAAAAAAGCTCAGGATGTGGCGTCCCCAGTAAGACCCGCAATCGGCGGGTCGCTTATCGGCGCCTCTCCCGGGCCACCTGGCGTACCTGTTGGAGCCTTTTGTGGATCACTCGGCTCCGGCGTAGTCGGCGGCGGTGAATGCGGGTGCGGCGTGGGCGGCTCTTCCTTGGGAGGGGCCGGGGGAATGGGCCTCGCCGGTGGATCGGTGGGCGACGGAGCGGGCGGGTCAATGGGTGTGGATGACGCATATCGTGGGTGGAATTGCTGGTTCATTGCTGGCGGCTCCGTGGCGAACAGGTAACCGGTGTAACGCACCGTCCGTGGACTCAACGTGGATGCCGCGAAGGCTGTGCAGCAAAGGGGTCGACGAAGCGAGCCGTCGCAGCTACCGCGGAGTGGGAGCAATCGCCATCGACTGCAGCATCTGCGCGATCGCGGCACGCAGCAGCTCTCCGGCAGATTCCGGGCAGGCTCGTCAAATGCATCGCGTTGACTACAAATGCACCAAGAACCGTATGGACGGTTGATGGCAGCTCTGCTCTCAACGGTCTGATCTGAACGGTTTGATCTGAACGGAGTGATCCGATCGGCGCGCTCTGATCAGTTTGAACTGATCAAGTTTTGCTTCGCGAGTGCGTCCGTGCTGAAATTCGTCCACGGTCCGCTTCGAGTTGGAAAGAAATACGCGTTACGCGTTATTCCGGCCACGCCTGATTGCGGCGACGCCTCGTTTCGGGCATCGGCGACGTCGGCACCCCAATGCCAGACAGCTGAGCGCTGGAATCTCACACGCGTCCATCGGCATTTTCGCTTTGTGGAATCAGCGAGCCATCAATGCTCGACTATTGGGGCGGCTTCGCCGTGACGAAAGTAATTGCCTCGACCAGGCTGTTGGCGCCGTAGGGTTTGACGATGGTCAGCGTTTTCCCGTCCGAGGGAGCTTCCGAATTCTCTTGATAACCCGTAGCAAAAATCACCGGTAGTGCCGCATCGCTCTCGCGCAGTCTGCGCGCCAGCTCCATGCCCGACATTCCCGGAAGACTCAAGTCGGTGATCAGCAGATCCATCTTTGGTTCGGTTTCCCAGCATTGCAAGGCCTCTTCAGCCGAACCCACGCCCACCACGTCATAACCTTTGGCTTCGAGGATGTCCTGGACGACCGAAAGAATAAGCGCCTCATCTTCGCAAAACAGCAGGCGCAGTTTAGGTGGGCTCTTGTACTCGGCGGCCGGCTCGTGGGCAGGATGGGTTTGCCGTTCCGAAAGAATCTGTCGGATTTTCCGTGCCAGCGCCTCATAGGTATAGGGCTTGCTCAACAACTGCACGCCTTCGTCCAACCGGCCGGCGTGCACGATGGCATTCTGGGTATAGCCGGAGGTGAACAGGACGGCGACGCCGGGGATGCGCTCCCGTGCGCGTTTGGCCAGCTCCGAGCTGCGTATTTCCCCTGGCATGACGACGTCGGTGAACAGAAGATCCACGCGGATGCCGCTGTCGATGACAGCGAGCGCTGCCTGGGCGTCCGAGGCCTGGAAGACGGTGTATCCCAGGTTTCGAAGGAGCGATACCGCCGTTTCCCGAACGGCCTCATCATCCTCCACCACCAGGATCGACTCCGTGCCACCCTGTGCTGATTCGATCGGAACGGTTGCCGGCTCGTACTCCGCCTCCACGCTGCGTGGAAGATAGAGTTTTACGGTGGTGCCGTGACCGACCTCGCTGTAGATCTTGATGTGGCCGCCGGACTGCTTGACGAAGCCGTAGACCATGGAAAGTCCAAGCCCGGTGCCGCTACCCTCAGGCTTGGTGGTAAAGAACGGATCAAACACCTTGTCGGCCAGTTCGGGTGCCACACCGCACCCGGTATCGGTCACGGCAATGAGCACATACTCGCCTGGTTTGAGCTCGTGATGACGCCAAGCATAATCGTCGTCGAGGTAGGTATTGCCCGCTTCCATGGTGAGCTTTCCGTTACCCTCCATCGCATCCCGGGCGTTGATGGCCAAATTGAGGATGGCGTTCTCGAGATTGGCCGGGTCAATGGAAGCATTCCACAGGCCTCCGCTGATAGTGGTCTCTATCTCGATACCGTCTCCCAACGTGCGGCGTAAAAGATCACCCATATTGCGCACAAGCTTGCCAGGGTTGATCACCTTCGGAGCAAGCGGCTGACGCCGACCAAAAGCCAACAGCTGGGAAGCGAGTTTTGAGCCACGCGCGACCCCTGCCATCGCATTGGACACCCTTTTCAGCGCGCGCTCGTTACCGACGACCTCCTGTTCAAGCAACTGCAAATTGCCCGTAATCACCTGAAGCAGATTATTGAAATCATGGGCGATCCCGCCGGTAAGTTGGCCGATGGCTTCCATCTTTTGCGCCTGACGCAGGGTCTTGCGCATTTCCTCCAGAGCGTCCTCGGCAATGCGATTCTCGGTAGCGTCACGGGTGACTTTCGCAAAACCGACGGTCCGTCCCTCGTCGTCATCTATCCGGTCGATAACCACCTGGGCCCAAAACAGCGAGCCGTCCTTTCGCACTCGCCAGGCCTGGTTTTCGAAACGCCCGTGCTCGCGGGCGTGCGCCAGCCCGCGCTGAGGCTGACCGGACAGTCGATCCGCTTCTGTATAAAAAACGGAAAAATGCGTTCCGATGATTTCCTCAGCCGTATAGCCCTTGATGCGCTCGGCCCCGGAGTTCCAAGTATGAACGCAGCCATCGAGATCGAGCATGTAGATGGCGTAATCGACAACGCCCTGAACAAGCATTCGAAACTGTTCTTCGGAAAATCTGCTTTCTCGCCAGCCAGTGCCTTCGTCGCCATGGGGAAAGACAATGTTGCTGTATCCGAGCTGCTCGCCCGATGGGCTATACACTGGGTGAACGGTAACCAGTGCAGACACACGAGAGCCGTCCTTGCGCAACAGCGTGGTTCCGATTCGACGCTTGCTGACTTCCCCTTCGCTTCTGCCCGGCATCCCGGTGGCTGCCGACGCGGGATCGTCGTCGGGATAAAGCATGGAGCCATGCCTCCCGATGGCTTCCTCCGAGGCATACCCAAGCCATTGCTCCGCGCCTTTGCTCCAGGTCGCGATCCGGCCGTCGAGATCGACCATGAAGACCGCTCGATCCCGAAGCGAGTCCAGGACAAGTTGACTGAGCTCACCGGGACCCATCGCGTTCTCGTTTTAAAAGACAAAGTATCGGAGTGACGCACATGTTAAATGAAAATTAGAGTCCGCAACGGTGCGTTTCGGTGGAAAGTTTTGGCCAGATGCGAGATTACGGCGGGCCGGCTAGAGGCTCGTCGGGGCGACCGACCCTGGAGAGAGATTGGGGCCGTTTTAGCAGAAAATCAACGCTCCGACCGCCACGTTCGGGCGATCGCACCGGATGACCTGTCTGAGCCGTGCGAAGCCAGTTGGCTTCCTTACTCCCGGATCCGGGGGGGCACTACATCGAGGCAATGTGCCCGGCCCCGCGGCGCTGAGACGTCCGCACCTGGCGCGCTGAGGATGTCTCAGCGCCGCCCTGGCGTATGGGCCGCCACGAAGCTTAGCAATACGTCGTTGATGCGAGTCTGATAACCCTTCCCGCTGCCCTTTAAGAAATCGAGAACATCCTGATCAATGCGCAAGGTCACTTGCGCCTTCGGTTCTATGCGTGCCGTACGATGCCTGGCC
>JALYXN010000167.1 GCA_030947085.1 Pseudomonadota bacterium
GGGATCGATTTTGTTGCCACCCGGCAGACCGAGGACTGGTATTGGCGCCATCGCGACGGTACCGCGATGATCTTGCCCGCCCCCCCGCTGGCCGCGCCGGTGCAGTATGCGAACGCCGCCACCGCCATTGCCACTCTGCACGCGTTGTGGCGGACCGATGAAGCGATGGCTCCAGCGGCGTTTTTTTCGGCAGCCAGTGCCGGCCTCGATCGGGTACGAGTACCCGCACGGCTGCAATCGCTGGGCGGCGATCCCCTGCTGATGGTGGATGTCGGCCACAACCCCCAGGCTGCCCGCGCATTGGCGGAATGGCTGGACACGCAGTCGTTCGATCGCGTGCATGCGGTCTACGCTGCGCTTGCGGACAAGGACGTAGCCGGGGTGATCGCCGCGCTGGGCGAGCGTATCGGTCATTGGCACCTGGCATCGCTGGACCGGATGACGACACGCGGGCTCACCGCGGACGTGCTGGGCGACAGCTTGCGGCGAGTCCTGCCTGGCGCGGTGTTCGATAGCCACGCCGATGTCGCTGGCGCTCTGGGTGCCGCCCGCCTGGCGGCAAGGCCAGGGGATTGCGTGCTCGCTTTCGGCTCGTTTTTCGTGGCCAGCGCGGTTATCGCTGAACAAGCCGGGCTGTGACCGCTCATGGCGGTGGCCGCGGCAGGTATAATCACGGCGATACGCACCACGTTTACTGTCTAGGAGCGAAGCTTTGAAAATACGCCTGCTGGGAGCCGCCGTCTTGATCGCGTTGGCGGTTGTGTTCCTGCCGATGATCTTTTCCAGCAGTCCACCCCGGGCGGGCGATGACCAGGCGGTGAGTCTGGTGATACCGCCAGCGCCCGATCGCGACCTGCAGACTCGCACCATGAGTCTGTTGCCCGACAAGCCGGCGGGTTCGTCGACGTCGGGTGCCGCGACCGCGCAGGGAACCACACCAGGCTCAAGCGATCAGCTCGCGACGGTGGACATCGGCTCGCGGCGGCCGCGCGATGTCCAGACCGATCCGCAAGCGGGCAAGACACCGGCACCGACAACGGTGAAGATCGGTTCCGGCGACTCGGCAACGCAGCCGGTGATCCCGCAGCGGACCCAGCCTGAGGCGGCTCCGCTGAAGGCGACTACAGCCGCGCCGGACGAGCCGAAAGCCGCTGCCGCCGCGGTTAGCGCGCCTGCTGCCCCCACTGCGGCAGCACCGGACGCACGCCATGGCAGTTACACGGTCAATCTCAGCGCCTATGCGAGTGCGGCGGGCGCGGCCAAGCTGCAGCGGCGGGTACGCGCGTTGGGTTATCCGGTGACCGGGCACGCCATCACCCATGCCGGCAAGTCGCAGACGCTGGTGATCGCCGGGCCGTTCGAGACGCGCACTGCCGCCGAGGCCGCGCGGCTGAAAATCACCCAGTCGATTCCCGGCGCGCCGGCAAAGTTGGAGCAGGACGCCAGCCGCGAAGACGCGGTCTCGTCGGCGACCCCGAACGCCGGCAGTGGTCACGGCAAGGCCGGCGGCTACGCGGTGCAGCTGGCTGCCGTCAGCAGTCAGGCCGATGCCAATGCACTGCGCGACAAGCTGCGCAGCAACGGTTTCGACGGCTTTGTCGACTCGGTGCAGTCTGGCGGCAAGACCTTGTGGCGGGTGCGCGCGGGACCACAAACTCAGCGCGCCGATGCACAGCGAGTGCACGATCAGATCAAGGCCAAGCTCGGTATCGGCGGCGACGTGGTCGCCGTCCCCTGAACTTGCTTATGACCTCTGCCAGCGCATCATTCCGGCTTCGACAGGTGAGGGGATGAATTGGACCGACGGCGTTATCGTGGCCATTCTCGTGTTGTCGATCCTGATCGGCCTGATGCGCGGGCTGATCGCCGAATTGCTGTCGCTGGTGGTGTGGATCGCGGCATTCTGGGTGGCGTCGGTGTACGGACCCACCGTGGGCGAACTATTGCGCAACGTCATCTCGCTGCCGGTAGCGCGCATGAGTCTCGGTTATGGCATCTGTTTTTTCGGGATTCTGTTGCTCGGCGCCCTGGTGAGGTTTGCTACCCGTCGCCTGCTGTGGAGCACGGGTCTGACCGGTATCGACCGTTTGTTGGGCGTGGTGTTCGGTTTTCTGCGCGGTGTCCTGGTGGTGACCCTGATGGTGTTTCTGGTCGGATTGACCGGGCTGACGCGTGATTCGTGGTGGCAGCAGTCGGTATTGCTGCCGCAGTTTCAGGGTACGGCGGCGTGGCTGGGGCAGAATATCCCTGCCAGGGTGGCCGATCACCTGCATCCGCAAAAGGTCATCGATACATTGCAGTCCGCGCCCGTGCTGCAACGCCAGCCAGCGGGCAATGCCAGCAGCCGGCCAGCAGCCAAGGCGCTCCATGGCATCGATCCATCGGCAATCACCCGGCGAATGGGTGACTTGTTGAACGGACTTGGCGACTCCACATCAAGCGTGCGTCCGGCAGCGCCGGCGTCGCGGCCCACGAATGCGCCGGCAGCTGCCAGCAGCGCCCCCAGCCAGCTGCAACCTCTTTAAGAACCAGCATTTTTCAAGCAGGTAATACACCATGTGCGGAATCATCGGCATTGTCGGTACCA
>JALYXN010000197.1 GCA_030947085.1 Pseudomonadota bacterium
GTCGACCGGCATATTGTTGGCGTCGCAGAAGCCGGCGGGCTCGGCCATGTTGCAACCGTAAAGGTAATAGCTCAGTGGCTTCGGGTTGGGACCTGAGAACAGGCCATTGGTATTGAGCTGTCCGCCGCCGACCACGAAGTTGTCGTCCACGTGCCAGCCGTTGAAATCGCCACTGTAACTGCCACCGAAGTAATTGAGCTTGCCACCCCGACCGTTGGCAAGATTCGCGTTGAGCAAATTTCCATACGGCCCGGGCACCTGCACGTGCTGGATAGCCTTGCTGTAGTAGGTGCCGGTCAATGCGTCGATCCCCGGATCGCTCGAGTAGTTCGATCCACTGCCCTGGATCAGTGCCGTCGGGGTGATGAACTGGTTCTTGTCGTTGAGCGCGCGCGCCCAGAACATCACGGTGCCGTTATCCATATCGTGGGTCAGGGTCGCGGTAAGCTGACCACCGTCATCCGCGGGAAACTGCGGATCGCGCACGCCGTCTGACTTGCGATAGAAGCCACCAATGCTGCCGTACCAGTTTTGCGCGATGGGAAAGCCAAAAAAGCCATCCACGCGATACAGACCCTCATTGCCGTAGGTCACACCGATGTCGCCCGAAGGCTGCTCGGTGCCCTGACGCAGGATGAAGTTCGCCGTGGCGCCCATTTGGCCGGGCCCGAAGATCGCGCCCGGCCCGCCCTGAACGACCTCGACTCGCTCGATCGTGTCATCGAGACGGAACAGCGAGCTGCTGTCCATGAACGACAGCGACGGCATGCCGTACAGCGGCGTGCCGTTGACCATCATGGTGAAAAAGGGTGCGTCGCCGCCGCCCGGGAAACCGGCGATCTCGATGTTGGAACCGGTCTGGCCACCGCTGGATTCCGGCCAGATTCCCGGCGAGAGCTTGAGCAGATCAGCGGTACTCTTCGCATTGGCTTCGGTGATCTGCTGGCGGTTGGCAACCACCACGTTGTAGCTCGCATCGAGTTTCTTGACACCACTGGCGTTGCCCGTCACAACGACGGACTGCAGGGACTTGACGTCCTTCAGCTCTCCATTCGCTGATCTTTTTCCGGCCGGTGCGTTGGTGGCCTGGGCATCCGCTTGCGCCGTCGACGGCGTACTGTTCTGGCCGGCGGCCCACACCATCTGCGGGAGTGCCGCCGTGATCGCGGTCACCAGTGCGAGTCTGACTAGTTCTGGGTGTTTCATGGAACTCCCTCCTCAAAGTGGTGTTGAACACCGGGTTTGTTTTCAAAAAAGACGCTTGTTCTAACTTCCCCACAAATAATCCAGCTCCCGTCCTGATCTCAGTCCAACGCGTCTCAGCCAGACGCGACAAAATCCATCAGCCTGAAAGAGGCCAGATCAGGTAACACCGCATCGGCTTCCCCCAGGATCCGCGCATCGCCGATACCAAGGGCAGCCATGCCCGCGGACTTGATCGCTGCCACTCCGGCTTGCGCGTCTTCAATGCCGAGGCACGCGGCAGTGTCGAGACCCAGCGCGGCGGCGGCGCGCTGGAAAATTTCAGGGTCCGGTTTCGCCCTGGCGATCGTCGATGCATCGACGACGTGATCGAAGAAACCGCCGATGCCCATACGCTCGACCAGATCACCTGCACTGCGGCTGGCGGAGGCCAGCGCAATCTTCAGGCCGGCTGCCTGTGCGGCCTTGAGTGTCGCGAGCGCTCCGGGCAACAGATCGCGGGCGGAAAACGTTTCGATCGCGGTGCGGTAATAGCCGTTCTTTCGATCGGCCAGTTGCTGCTTTTGCTCAGGCGTGTAGTTGATGGCAGCGGCGCCGAGCACGATCTCCAGCGAGGCCGCGCGATCGACACCTTTTAGCTTCTCGCCCACGCCCTCGTCCCAGCTCAGCTCGAGTTCGTTCGCCAGCCGCTTCCAGGCGGCCTGATGCACCGGCGCGGTGTCGGCCAGCACGCCATCGAGATCGAACACAAGGCCCCGGAAGGGTTGTGGAAAGGTCATGGCGGACTGCGGGAGCGAGCCAGCGTGATCGACCAGCGTCCGCGACTGCGGCTCCCCTTCGCGCAACAGCAAAGGCTGGCCGGCATGTTCGACCTCCAGCGCCGCCCCTGCGACAAGCGTGTAGTGGGCAGCCTTGGCGTTAACGACGACCGTAATGCGTCGATTTTTCCAGACCACGCTGAAGCTGTAGCCGCGCCAGGCCGGGGGCAGGATCGGATCGAAGCGGATATGGCCGCCATCCACCCGCAAACCGCCGAAGCCCCAGGCCAACGCCAGCCAGCTTCCCGCCATCGCCGCCATGTGGGCGCCGTGACTGGTATTGGCATGCAGGTCGTCCAGATCGACACGCAGGCCATCCAGGAAGTAGTCCTGCGCCTTTTGCACCTGTCCGACCTCAGCGGCCAGCACCGCGAAAGTCGACGCTGACAGCGTCGAATCATGCACGGTGATCGCCTCGTAATAATCGAAACTGCGGCGCTTGGTGGCTCGATCGACGCCCTGTCCCGCCAACACCAGCGCCAGCAGCGCGTCGGCCTGCTTGCACACCTGATGCCGATACAGCGTCAGCGGATGGTGGTGCATCAGCAGGGGATATTTCTCCAGCGGGGTGCCGGCGAAATCCCATCGCGGCTTGTCCAGAAACGTATCGTCCTGCGCCACGATGCCGAGGCGCTCGTCATACGGCAGATACATCGCCTCGGCAGCACGTGACCAGTCGGCTATTTCATGGTCCGGCAACTCGAGCTTGTGCTGGAGCGTGGCAAAAATCGCTGGCGAGCTGTTCGCCAGCTCGCGCGCCACTGCGGCGGCATAGCTCAGGTGCTCTTGCGCCATTCGGTTGGTGTAATAGTTGTTGTCGACCAGTGCGGTGTATTCGTCCGGGCCGGTGACATCGTTGATGCAGAAGGCCCCCCCGCGGCGCGCGTTGAAGTGTCCGATCTGCAGCCAGATTCGCGCGGTCTCGAACAGAATTTCTGCGCCGCCCTCGGCCAGAAAGCCGCGATCGTCGCTGGCCTCGACATAGAGCCTGATCGCGAACGCGATCGCGGCGTTGATATGGTATTGCGCCGAGCCGCTGGGGTAATGCGCCGAACACTCATCGCCGTTGATGGTGCGCCACGGATAGAGCGCGCCGCGCCCATGATTCATCTCACGGGCATGGGCACGCGCTCGATCGAGCGTACGCAGCCGCCACAGCAATGCCGGTTTGACGACCGCCGTATCGAGCAGGGCAAGTGCGGGCAACACGAACGTCTCTGAATCCCAGAACACGTGACCCTCGTAACCTTCACCGGTCAGGCCCTTGGCCGCGATACCGGAGCGGCCGTCGCGCCCGACCGACTGGAACACGTGAAACAGATTGAAGCGCAGCGCCTGTTCGCTCGCCTCGTCGCCATCGATCGAAAGACTGGCACGCGCCCAGAACGCAGCCAGGTCACGCGCCTGCCCCTGCAGCAGCCGGTCGAACCCGGCGTCCATGGCGCCCTCAAGTGCCGCCGCGGCGCGGTCATGCAACGCCTCGCCGGTTATTTCCTGCCCGGGCTGACCCCACGCGTAGGCAACGAATTTTTCTATCGCAACGCTTTCGCCGGGCTCAAGCTGGCCGGCGTAGGTCTGGGTAACACTACCGGCGTCTTCCGTCGCATCGGAAAAGCCCAGTCCACTCACTTTATGTCGCTGCAAACAGACCAGCCCGATCGCGCTTTCGCCGCTGCGCTGCTCAAGCCATGCCTCGGACTCCCCGGCAACGACGCGTGCCACGCGCAGGGCCAGACCGCTGCCGGCGCCGAAGCGCGGATCATCGCCCTGCGCGGCGGCAGCCTGATTGCCGAAGATCGATGAGTCGAACGCCACCGGGCCGCTGTAATCGATCGAGCGCAGCCGCATGCGGATGGCCAGCAGGCCGGGTTGCGCAAGCGGAACGACACGTTCGGATTCGAGTTCGAAGGTATGCCCTTGTGCGGTTCGCCAGCGAAGACGGCGGGAAAGCTTTCCTCCGCGCAAATCGAGTACACGGCTGAACGCAAGGATTTCACCCTGGGTCGGATCGATACACAGTTGGCCCAGGCGAAGCCGGACCGCCGTCGCTTCGGCGATCGGCACGCGAGTATCCGTCGTCTGGGCAAAGCCGAAATGGCGCTCGTGATGGTGAATCGGCGCGCGCTCCCACACACCGGCAAGAAAACTGCCCTGGGTGGGGCTGGCGCTTTCCTCGAAGCCACCGCGAACGCCTAGCGAACCATTGGCCAGCGCGAACAGGGTTTCATCACGCGCAGCGTGTTCGGGCCGCCACTGCGACTGAGTCAGTTGCCAGGAGCCATGGCTTGCCGTGGGTGCATCGAAGGTGCCCGGCGGCTGAGCTGCGTCGGGAACATGGCCACGCCGGGAGAGCGCTCCCCTCAGCTCAGGGCTATCCGCGTTCATTATTGCACCAACGTCCGGCCAGCCAGGAGCCACGGAGCGCATAGGCGGCGCCAAACGCAGACCTCGGCGCCAACATCGAAGAGTATGGCTTGCTCAACGGTTTCTCCACCTTCACAACCTGAAGACCCTGTGGCGGTTATCAAAAGCTTCCCACCGGTCTTAGCGCAAATCTAACATCGAACTGTTACCGATAACAAGTTACCGATACCATTTTTTTTAATGCGCTTTCTTGGGCCGTCTCAAGACACGTCATTCAAGAGCAATGGGAGGCCGCACCGTGGGTGTGGTCGCGCGATGCGAAGCTCTGCGGCGAGCGCAAAACCCAGCGACGCCGGGAAGGCAGGTTTTATCGCGACAACCGGTTTCATTCCTACATCCACGACAAGCGGGCCAGCGGATGTCCGAAAGGATTATTCCACGGCGTAAACAGCCATCTAGCACCTCCGTGCAAAAGGTATCGCACGACCGGCTCGGGACTACGGCATTCGCTGCTGAGTAGTGGCTTCAACTTCCCGGGAATGACGCTTGCCGAAGTTGACCGGATCTACCCGAGCCCGATCTACGCTAGGAGTCTGTCGGACATTGGTTGGCCGGTCTGCGAATCCGCCTGTGCGGTCCATATCCCCGCCGATTCTTGGTCCATAGAACCACTACGGACCGGCGAACCGTCAGGAATCTGTTCTCGCACAGGCGAATTCTCGCCTCGACCACCAAAGCCCGACAGGCTCCTAGGTCGAACGCACCACCAGGCTCACCGGCAAGATTTCTGACTGAGCCGGCTCATCGCGGATCAGCGCCAGCACCTTGCGCGCCAGCAGCATACCGCCCTGCTGCCAATCCTGATGCACCGAGCTCAGCGCCGGCAGGATGCTGGCCCCCAAGGGCATGTCGTCGTAACCCACCACCGAGACATCGCCAGGTACCGTACGGCCCATCTCCTGGATGCCACGGATCGCGCCGACCGCCAGCAGATCGCTGCAGGCGAAAATCGCGTCGAAATCGACCTTGCGAGCCTGCAGCGAGCGCACCGCATCGGTGCCGGAGTCGGCCGTGAACTCGTCTCGGCGCATCAACAAGGGTTTGATTCCATACACGCCCAGCGCATCCACGAAGCCATTCAGACGCTCGTAGATCTCGGGGTGGCCGGGATTGCCGATGAATACCGGACGCCGACGGCCCAGGCCGAAAAAATGATCGGCTACTACCGCGCCACCCAGGCGGTTGTCGCTTCCGACCACGACATGCGTATCCCCCTTCAGGCCGGCGCCCCAGACCACCATCGGCACCCCAAGCTTGTCGAATCGGTGCACCGCGTCCTGACGCACACCCTGACCCAGCAGGATCAGCCCGTCGGCAGCCTGCACGGCAGCGGCCGTGGCGCCTTGCCGGGTGGTGAGCAGCACGCTGTATCCCGCCGCCGTCAGCTCCTGCGAGATGCCTCCAAGCAATCCCAACGGATAAGGATCGAACATGGTGCGGTCGCTGGATGGCTTCATCTCGACGATGACCGCCACGGTGTGGCTGCGCCGCAAGCGCAAATTGCGGGCACTGATGTTGAGTTTGTAGCCGTACTCCCTGGCCAGCTCGCGGATCCGTTCACGCGTTTCGGGATTCACCAGCGGGCTATCGCTCAACGCCCTCGACACCGTGATTTTCGACAATCCCGCCACTTTGGCCAGATCAGCCATGGTCGGACTGGCCGAAAGCAATTTCCCCACCTGTTGCTTGCTGTTCCGGCTCACTTGCAGGTCCTCTTGTTTGCTACCCGGGCTTATACCCGGTCCCGCCAAGTGTGGCCATTTACGCCGCAGGCGTCCACGCCGCAAGCTGCAGCTCAACCCATGTCAACCACCATAATCTTGGCTGCGCATCGATTCGCGCGCGCCTGCTGCTATTATCGTTAACATAACTTGATACCGATATCATTTGTCGGCACACTCCAGCAAAGACCGACGCGTCGCGCGTGGGTGGATTTCATCATGCGTCCCATCGCCACGCGGGCCTGCGCATCCGCGGACTTGTCACCCAGCAGGTGTCCATGAACCGATTCCGCATGATCGTCGCGCTGGCGCTGATCTACATGGTATTTGCCATCCTGCTCAATAGCGTCGGCACGGTGATACTGCAGGCGATCGTCAGCTTCGGGGTGGACAAGCCGCAAGCGAGCCTGCTGGAGTTGTTCAAGGATTTGACGATTGCGGCGACCTCACTGCTGGTCGCCTCGTTCCTGCCTATGCTGGGCTATCGACGCGCGATGATGCTGGCGCTGCTGATCGTCGGATCCGCATGCACGTTGATGCCGCTCTGCCCCGGCTTCCACACCACCGAACTGCTATTCACCAGCATCGGGGTGTCGTTCGCGCTGACCAAGGTGGCGGTGTATTCATCGATCGGCCTGCTCACCAGCAGCAAGGCCGAGCACGGACGGCTGACCAATACCATCGAGGGCCTTTTCATGGTGGGGGTACTGGCCGGCGGCTGGATCTTCAGCGCGTTCATCGACCATGCTGCACCCGCCAATCCGGTGTGGCTCAATGTCTACTGGCTGCTGTCGGCGATGTGCCTGGCGATCATCGTATTGCTGGCTACCACGCGCATGGACGAATCGGCCGCGCATTCCAAACGCACCCATTCCATCCGCGGCTCGTTAATGGAAATGCTGCAATTGTTCGCGCGACCGCTGGTATACGTGTTTCTGATCTCCGCCTTCCTCTACGTGCTGATCGAACAAAGCTTCGGCACCTGGTTGCCCACGTTCAACAACGAAGTGCTCAAACTGCCCAACGCAATGAGCATCCAGTTGGCTAGCATCCTGGCCGGCATGACCGCAATCGGTCGCCTGGGCGCCGGACAGGTGCTGCGGCGAGTGCCGTGGTACGTGCTGCTGAATCTGTGCGTGATCGGCATGGGCGTGCTGGTGGTGGTGGTGCTGCCGCTGGCCCAGCATGTGGTGACGCGCCCCGGCGTGGGCTGGTTCAGCGCGCCAGCTGCGGCCTACCTGATTCCACTTATCGGCTTGCTGATGGCGCCGATCTATCCGGTCATCAATTCGGTGGCCCTGAGTTCGCTGCCCAAGCCGTCACATGCGCCGATGACCGGACTGATCGTGATCTTTTCCGCGCTCGGCGGCACCGTGGGTTCGCGCATTACCGCGATCGTGTTCTCGCGATTTGACGGCATCCACGCGTTCTATTTTTCACTGGTGCCCATGAGCTTGATCCTGATCTCGCTGTTCTTCTTCAAGCGCGAGACCGACCG
>JALYXN010000200.1 GCA_030947085.1 Pseudomonadota bacterium
ACCCGCCGGACATAAACGCGCTGGCCCGGCTCCACATACATGGTCAGGTCGACGGTGCGCTTGTCCTTGTCCAGTTTCGGAATCGGGGTGACCTTGGCGTAGGCGTAGCCGATATTGGCCAGGACCGCCTTGATCGCCTTGGTGCTCGCCTCGACCGCGGCGCGATTGAAGGTCTCACCGTTCTTGACGAAGACCAGCTGACGCATGGTCTTCTCGGGAAGAATCAGGTCACCGAGCAGCTTGACGTCGGAGACGGTGTAGATTTCGCCTTCCTTGATGCTGGAATCGATATACATGGAGCGCTTGTCGGGCGCGATAGCCACCTGGGTGGAATCGACCCCGAAGTCGGCATAACCGCGATTCATGTAGTACGACTGCAGCTTCTCCAGGTCGCCGGAAAGCTTCTCGCGCGAGTACTGGTCATCCTTTGAATACCACGACATCAGGTTGCTGGTGTTGGACTCGAACCCGTCACGAATCTGCTTGTCGGTGAAGGCGTGGTTGCCCAGGATGTTGAGCTCCTTGATCTTGGCCGCCTTGCCTTCGCGAATCTCGATGTCCACCGCGACGCGGTTGCGATCGAGCCGCGTGACATGCGGGTCGACCGAGACGTTGTACTTGCCCCGGTTGTAGTACTGGCGAATCAGCTCCTGCTGCACGTTGTCCAGCGCAATGCGCTCGAAGGTCTCGCCCTCGGCCAGGCCGATCTCCTTCAGGCCCTTCTTCAGGTCATCGGTCTTGATGTCCTTGTTGCCGCGCAGCGTCAGCTTGGCGATCGAGGGGCGCTCGACGACCTTGATCACCAGGATGTTTCCCTCGCGATCCAGCTCGACGTCGCTGAAGAACTTGGTCTGGTACAACGCGCGAATGGCGCGCTGCGCCTCGTCGTTGGTCAGTCGGTCACCTTTGTTCACCGGCAGGTAGTTGTAGACGGTACCGGCCGAAATACGGCTGAGACCATCGATGCGAATGTCCGAGACCACGAACGGGTCGAACGCGAACGCATGGGCGGAGAGGGAGGCAAGCAGGATCAGCGCGGCGATACGCTTCATCGTCGGTTCCGTTGGGTTATTGCGATGGGGCAGTCAGCACGACTGCCCCGATCAACGCATGAGACAGGGACGAGCCCTGCCCCGAAAAAGAGCCAGCACACCGGATATCGGGTGCATGGAATGACACGCTTTCGCGCCGTACCGATGCCGTCGCATGCCGGCATGTCACGGACATGCTGTTGTCGGACAGCTCAGTCACGACAGCAGCATGCGGTGTATATCGTTGTAGAACGCCAGCCCCATCAGGGTAAACAGCAGCGCCAGGCCGATGTACTGGCCGACGACCATGACTTGTTCACTGACCGGACTTCCCTTGATCAGCTCCACCACATAATACAGAAGGTGGCCGCCATCCAAAACCGGAATCGGTAGCAGGTTGAGTATTGCCAGACTCAGCGACACCAGCGCCAGGAACTGCAGGAACCACGCCAGGCCCATACCGGCGGACTGATTGGCGACTTCGGCAATCCCGATCACGCCAGAGAGATTCCTGGTGGAGGCCTGGCCAGTCAGCATCTTTCCGAGCATGCCGAACGTCTGCGTGGTATTGCGCCAGGTGGTCTGCAATGACGCGCCAAAGGCCTTGATCGGGCCGTAGTGCACCGTCGCCTGCTCGGCCATCGGCGCACCGACGCCCAGCACCCATTTCTGCGGCTGGCCTTCGAGCGACCTGAACTTCGCCGTGACCTGGAGTTTCTGCTGCTGGCCGTTGCGCTCAATGCCGATAAGCAACGTGGGGGATTTCACCGCGTCCGCCTGCACCAACTTACCGAAATCGATGAAGTCATTCACCGGCTGACCGTTGACGCTGAGGATGCGGTCGCCGCTCTGCATGCCGGCGGTGGCGGCCGGTTGTCCGGGCATGACCGTGGCGGCAGTGGCTGCCGGCGGCGCCGGCTTGAGGCCGAGTTTGTCCAGGTAGTGGCCAATATCCTCACCGGCCGGCAATTGGTTCAGCGGAAGCGTCACCTCGCGCTGGCGTCCGTCGCTGCCGCGAACAGTCATGGGCAGTGGTGAGCGACCGAGCAGGGCATTGGCCAGCAACGCCATCGAGTCGGTCATAGTGACGACCGGCTGACCATCCACGCTGAGAATGCGGTCGCCCGGAAGGATGCCGGCGGTGGCGGCGATGCTTTGCGGAGCAGCGGTAACCACCGGCGCGATATCGGGTCGGCCCAGCATGAACATCAGCCAGAAGGCCGCAATCGTGAAAATCAGATTGAAACCCGGGCCCGCCGCCACGATGGCTATGCGTTTCCACACCGACTTGCCGGTGAATTCCTGCTCCCGCAGAGCGGGATCGACCTCACCCTCGCGGGCATCAAGCATCTTGACGTAGCCGCCCAGCGGAATCGCAGCGATCTGGTATTCGGTGCCGTCACGAGCCACGCGTTTCCAGATGGCATGGCCGAAGCCGACCGAGAAGCGCAAGACCTTGACACCGCAGCGTCGCGCGACCCAGTAATGGCCGAATTCATGAAAAGTCACCAGCACGCCAAGCGTGACCAGTAACCAGAACACTGAGCCTAAAAAAGAAGTCATCAAGTACCGTACGAGGAATTCATCGAAGCAAGAGTATCAGCAAGCCTTGCGCAGAACGCGACGGGCAGCCTCGCGGGCAAGCCGGTCGCGTTCAGCCAGGGTCTGGACATCGACCACAGCTTGCGCCGGCAGTTCCGCAAGTACCGTTTCGACCAGGTCGGCGATCGACAGGAACGGAAGCGCGCCGGCCAGAAACGCCTCGACCGCGACTTCGTTGGCGGCATTCAGCACGGCCGGCGCGTCGCCTCCGGCGCGCAAGGCCTCAAACGCCAGCCCGAGGCAGCGAAAGGTGGCGATGTCCGGCGATTCGAACTGCAACGGCGCGCAGGCGGCCAGATTCAGCGGGGCGACGCCTGCGTCCACGCGCTCCGGCCACGCCAATGCATGGGCGATGGCGGTGCGCATGTCGGGATTGCCCAGCTGGGCGAGCACCGAACCATCGGCGTATTCGACCATCGAGTGGACCAGGCTTTGCGGGTGCACCACCACGTCGATGATGTCGGCTGGGGCACCGAAAAGATGATGCGCTTCGATCACCTCCAGGCCCTTGTTCATCAGCGTGGCCGAATCGACGGAAATCTTGCGGCCCATGACCCAGTTGGGGTGCTTGCACGCCTGGTCGGGGGTGATGGCGGCAAGTTGCTGGCGTGTAAAGCCTCTGAACGGACCGCCGGAGGCGGTGAGAATCAGCTTGCGCACGCCGCTTTTCATCAGATCGGGACGGCCACCGGGAAGGCACTGGAAGATCGCGTTGTGCTCGGAGTCGACCGGGACCAGCGCGCCGCCGCCCCTGGCCACCGCGTCCAGCAGCAGCGGACCGGCCATTACGATGGCTTCCTTGTTGGCCAGCAACAGATGCTTCCCAGCAAGGGCGGCGGCCAGGGTGGAATCCAGTCCGGCCGCGCCGACAATGGCCGCTACCACGGTGTCGCAAAGCGGGCCGGCGGCGGCGGCGGTCAACGCATCGTGGCCGCTGGCAACCTCGCAACGCACACCTGCGATCGCCAGCCGGCGGGCGAGATCGGCCTCCAGCGCCGGGTCGGCAATCACCGCCAGTTCCGGGCGATGCTGGACGCACAAGGCGACCAGCGCCTCGACCTGACGATGCGCGGTCAGCACGGTGGCGCGGAATCGTTCTGGATGGCGCGCAATGACATCAAGCGTATTGCCGCCGATCGAGCCGGTGGCACCCAGTACGGCAACCTTCTTCATCACTCAGAGACCCAGCAACAGCAGGCCGGCCGCAAACACCGGCGTGGCCGCAAACACGCTGTCCATCCGATCCATCAGGCCGCCGTGGCCGGGGAAAATGGTGCCCGAATCCTTGACCTGGGCATGGCGCTTCATCAGGCTTTCGATCAGGTCACCCACGATCGAAACCGCCACCGTAGCGGCTGCCAGTAGCGCCAGCGAAGCGAGTTGGGCGCCGCGCACGCCGAGCAGCCAGCCGCCGACCTCAGCCACCAGCAGACCGGCCACCATCGCGCCATACGCGCCGGCCCAGGTCTTTCCAGGGCTGATTTGCGGGGCCAGTTTGCGCTTGCCGAACCTGCGTCCGCTGAAATAGGCGCCGATATCGGACGCCCACACGATCACCAGCGTCAACAGGACCCACCAGTGGCCATGCGGAGAATGGCTGTGGATGCTGACCAGCGCCATCCAGGCGGGGACGATCACAAACACGCCGGCGAGGAGCTTGATGGCTCGATTCTCAAACGTGGGTGCGGCAGCGAAGGCGAAGCGCCGAAGCCACAGGCAGGCCACCAGCCACCAGGCCACGCCGGCAGCGATGGTCAGCGGCGTGGCAATGGTTGCCCGCAGCCACCAGAGCAGGGCGAACAGGCAGGCCGTCAGCAGCAGCAACGCCACGCGGCCAGCGCGCGCCTGCACGCCCGCCAGCGAGCTCCATTCCCACATGGCAGCCATAAAGGCGATACCGAGGGCGACGGCAAATACCGGCTCCGACGCCAGCCAGATGATCAAGATCGTCAGGGGCACGAGTACGAAGGCAGTCAGGATGCGCTGAAGCAGCATGGGAATCCTCAGGTGACAGGAGCGACCTGCTCACCGGTGCGGCCATAACGGCGCTCGCGGCGGGCATAGTCTTCGATGGCCAGACGCAGGCAAGCCTGGTCGAAATCGGGCCACAAGGTATCGGTAAAGTACAGTTCGGCGTAGGCGATCTGCCAAAGCAGGAAGTTGCTGATGCGGCGTTCGCCACCGGTGCGGATGAAAAGATCCAGTGGCGGCAACTCCGCCAGGCTCATCCACTGGCCCAGACGGGATTCGGTGATGTCCTCCACCCGCAGTTCGCCGCGAGCGACCTCGGAGGCCGCCTCACGGGTGGCATGCACGATATCCCAGCGGCCACCGTAACTGACAGCGATGTTGACGTGCAGCTTGTCATTGCCAGCGGTGCGAGCCACGGCCTTTTGCATGCGCTGGCGCAAGGCGGTATCGAAAGCGTTCAAGTCGCCAATGAAACGCAGCCGTACACCATGAGCGTGAAGCTCCTCCACCTCCTTGTCCAGCGCACGGACGAACAGGCCCATCAGGGCGCCTACCTCGTCCTGCGGCCGGTTCCAGTTTTCGCTGGAAAAGGCAAACAGGGTAAGCACCTGCACGCCTTCGCGCACGCAGGCCTCGATCACTTCGCGCACGGCTTTGCGGCCAGCGTTGTGGCCGAAACTGCGGGGGCGATGGCGGGCCTTGGCCCAGCGGCCGTTGCCATCCATCACGATGGCGACGTGGCGCGGAACCTGCGCGGTTTCGACGCCGGTCATGCAGAACCCGATGGCGCTCAGAGCGCCATCAACTCCTCTTCCTTGGCCTTGACGACCACATCGACATCCTTGACGGCACGATCGGTGAGCTTCTGGATGTCGTCGTCGACACGGCGATCGTCGTCCTCGGTGATCAGTTTTTCCTTGAGCAGATCCTTCACCTGCTGCAGAGCATCACGACGAATGTTGCGGATCGCGATCTTGGCGTTCTCGCCTTCGTGGCCGACGTGCTTGGCCAATTCCCGGCGGCGCTCTTCGGTGAGCGGCGGCATGTTGAGCCGGATCACCGTGCCGGCGGTATTCGGCGTGATACCGAGATCGGAGGCCATCAGCGCCTTCTCGATCGGCGCCACCATGGTCTTCTCCCACGGCGTGACCAGAATGGTGCGGGAGTCAGCGAGCGAGACCGAGGCGACCTGGCTCAGCGGCATGTCGGAGCCGTAGTAGGACACCTTGATGCCGTCGACCAGCGTGGTGCTAGCGCGGCCAGTGCGAATGCGGGTGAGGTCGTGCTTGAGCGAGTCGATGCTCTTGCCCATGCGGGTCTGGGCATCGTTCTTGATGTCGTTGAGCATGAAAGTGCTTCCCGGGGAATCTGGCAGCATTGAATTATAGCAGTGACGAGGTATCAGCCCCGCACACCGGAGGTCAGTCGCCGACGAGCGTACCAATCTCCTCGCCGAGCATGATCCGCATCAGGTTGCCCGCCACGGTCATGTCGTAGATCCGCAGCGGCATCTGGTGGTCGCGGCAGAGAGCGATGGCGGCGGTATCCATGACCGCCAGCTTGCCCTCGATGACATCGTCGTAGCCGAGTCGATCGTAGCGGGTGGCGGAAGTGTCCTTGGCGGGATCGGCGGTATAAACGCCATCGACCTTGGTGGCTTTCAGCAGCAGATCGGCGCCGATTTCCACCGCGCGCAGGGCGGCCGCCGAATCGGTAGTAAAGAACGGGTTGCCAGTACCGGCCGCAAATAAAACGATGCGGCCCTTCTCGATATGCCGAATCGCGCGGCGGCGAATATAGTCCTCGGCCACGTCGTGAATCTGGATCGCGCTGGTGACGCGGGCAAAACCTCCACGCTTCTCGATCGCGTCCTGCATCGCCAGGGCGTTCATCACCGTGGCCAGCATGCCCATGTGGTCACCGGTGACGCGGTCCATGCCGGCGGCGGCCAGTCCGGCGCCGCGAAAGATGTTGCCGCCGCCAATCACGATGCCGACCTCGACCCCGGTGCGTTGCACTTCGATGATTTCGTCGGCGAGCCGACCGATCACCTTCGGATCGATGCCGTAGTCGGCCTCGCCCATCAATGCCTCGCCGGAGAGTTTGAGCAGGATGCGGCGGTACTTCGGCTGGTCGCTCATGAGATCTCCGGATTGTGTGGGGCAAACCGGTGCATTGTAGCGGGGCGGGGACGAGAAGTGAGTGGAGAGTAGTGATAAAAGAGAGGGCGAGCTGTCTGGCTGCAGCGAGAAAAATGAAAAGGCCACGGTTTTCCGTGGCCTTTTCATTCGATACATCGCACTTATTTGAACAGACCAGCCAATCACGATCTCCAGCTCAGTCAGGGATAGCTCTTTCTAAAAAGTCCGGCCAGGGGTCGCGGGTCTACCCCGTCAGGGATAGCTCTTTCTAAAAAGTCCGGCCAGGGATCGCGGGCCCCGTAAGGGATAGCTCTTTCTAAAAAGTCCGGCCAAGGATGGCCGGTCTACCCCGGCAGGGATGACGGATTACGCCAGACCTGCCTGCTTCATCACTTCGGCGGCAAAATCCTCTTCGGCCTTTTCGATGCCTTCGCCGACGGCCAGGCGAGCCACCGAGCTGACATCGGCGCCTTCCCTTTTTAGTGCTTCGGCCACTGTCATGTTGGTGTCGAGCACGTAAGGCTGACCGAGCAAGGTGACTTCCGAGACGATCTTGTGGATCTTGCCGGCGATGATCTTCTCCAGGATTTCGGGCGGCTTGGCCTTGTCCTTTTCGGACATCTGGCTCAGCGCGATCTCCTTTTCCTTGGCCAGGAAGTCGGCCGGAACGTCCTCGGCACGGATGTGTGCCGGATTCATTGCGGCAACGTGCATCGCGACACCCTTGGCCAGATCCTCGGAGCCGCCAGTGAGTGCCACCAGCACGCCGATACGGCCGCCGTGGACGTAGCTGCCGATCACGCCATCGCTTTCGACGCGCGCCATGCGGCGTACGTCGATCTTTTCGCCGATGGTGGCGATCAGGCTCTTCGCGGCGTCCTCGACACTGCCGGCGCCAGGGTAAGCGGCGGTCTTCAGTACGTCGATGTCGGCGGCGCCGGAATTCAGCGCCACGTCGGCGACGGTGTCGCTGAATTTCAGGAAGCTGTCGTCTTTGCCGACGAAGTCGGTTTCACAGTTGACTTCGACCAGCACAGCCTTGCCGGTGGACTGGGCGGCAACGATGCGGCCTTCGGCGGCGATGCGGCTGGCTTTCTTGTCAGCCTTGGCCAGGCCGGACTTGCGCAGCCATTCCATCGCGGTGTCGATATCGCCGTTGTTCTCGACCAATGCCTTCTTGCATTCCATCATGCCGGCGCCGGACCGCTCGCGCAGCGCCTTGACCATTTGGGCAGAGATATTGCTCATCTTGACTCCTCAATGCTTGAAACGCGGCGGCGGTAATGGCCGCCGCGCGTGATGGCTTGCTTATTTGGTCGCTGGAGTGGTCGGCGAAACGTCGGCACTCGGGTCCGTAGAGATATTGTCTGCGGGGTCGGCGGTACCAGTGGTTTCGGTTACCGGAGGCGCATCCGCTTTCTCGGCAGAAGCGGGTGCCGGCGCGGCGTCCGCTACGCTGGCATCATTGCTGGTCGGAGCGGCGGCTGCCTTGGCTGCCGCGGTTGCCGGCGGCGCGTCCTGCGGTGTGCGACCGGTCTCGCGACGCGGCGCTGCCTTCTTCGGGGCAGCATCACGGCGCGGAGCACCCTGCTTGCGGTCGACCCTGGCGACCGGGTTGCCTTCCTCATCGAGCTCGACGAACTCGTTGCCGTCGCCCTGGGCGGCGGAGGGGGAAGCAGCCTTACCTTCCAGGATCGCGTCGGCCGCAGCACGGGCGTACAGCTGGATCGCGCGGATGGCGTCGTCGTTGCCCGGGATGGCGTAATCGACCAGGTCCGGGTTGTAGTTGGTGTCAACCACGGCGATCACCGGAATGCCCAGCTTCTTGGCCTCGAGCACGGCGATGTCTTCGTGGCCGATGTCGATCACGAACAGCGCGTCGGGCAGGCGGTTCATGTCCTTGATGCCACCCAGCGAAGCCTGCAGCTTGTCGCGCTCGCGACGACGGGCCAGCACTTCGTGCTTGACCAGCTTCTCGAAGCTGCCATCGGTCTCGGCCGCTTCCAGCTCCTTCAGGCGCAGCACGGACTGCTTCACGGTGCGGAAGTTGGTCAGCATGCCGCCAAGCCAGCGCGAAGTGACGTACGGCATGCCGGCGCGTGCGGCCTCTTCAGCCAACGGCTCGCGGGCCGAACGCTTGGTGCCGACGAACAGGATGGTGCCGCGCTTCTGCGCCATCGCCGACAGGAAATTCATCGCGTCGGTGAACAGCGGCAGGGTTTTTTCGAGGTTGATGATGTGGATCTTGCCGCGGGCACCGAAGATGTACGGCGCCATCTTGGGATTCCAGTAACGGGTCTGGTGACCGAAATGGACGCCGGCTTCCAGCATCTGACGCATGGTGACTTGAGACATGTTGTTGCTCCGAACGAGGGCCTTTGAAAGGCCTGGGGGTTGGGACCTCCACGCATCCCCGGCTTCGACCGCGGTTCGCCCGGTTCAATGGTGGGCTGGCCGCAGCACCCCGAAGGCGGTGCCGATACGTGTGTGGCGTTGGTTTGGGTGTCGCAATGCAGAGGGTTACAATACCCGTTCGCTTTGCGCTGGGTGACCGTGAAAAGGCCACGCCGGATCAGCAAAACTCCGAAATTGTAGCCGGTTCGCCGGCAGTGCGGCAAGTTGCGACGGCATCCCTGTAAAATTGTACCTCATTGCCTCGGCCCGCCCCATTAGAGTGGAAATGTATGGCCATTACCCTGAAAACCCCCGAAGACCTCGAAGGCATGCGCATCGCTGGCAAGCTGGCCGCCGAAGTGCTCGCCATGCTCAAGGATCATGTCAAGCCCGGTGTGACGACCGAGCAGCTTGATCGGCTCGCCTACGAGCACATCGTGAACGTGCAGAACGCGGTGCCCGCCAATATCGGCTATCACGGCTTTCCCAAGACCCTGTGTACTTCGGTCAACCACGTGATCTGCCACGGCATCCCGAACGAAGGCAAGGTGCTCAAGGATGGCGATATCGTCAACATCGACGTTACCGTGATCAAGGACGGCTGGCATGGCGATACCAGTCGCATGTATGT
>JALYXN010000214.1 GCA_030947085.1 Pseudomonadota bacterium
GGTGAAGACCACGCCGGCGACGCGCGGGTCGCGGGTGAGGGCGGCGCCCACGGTGGGACCGTCGCCCGGCACAAACTGCAGCACGTCCTTGGGATTGCCCGCGTCGTGCAGCAGCTGGGTGGCCAGGTAGCCGATCAGGCTGGTCTGTTCGGCCGGCTTGGCTAGCACGGTGTTGCCGGCGGACAGCGCGGCGCTGACCTGGCCGACGAAGATCGCCAGCGGAAAGTTCCACGGGCTGATGCCGACGAACACGCCGCGACCGCCCAGGAACAGTTGATTGGTCTCGCCAGTGGGTCCGGGCAGCAGTTCGGGTTCGGCGAACAGGCGCCGCGACATGGTGGCGTAGTAACGCAGGAAGTCCGCTGCCTCGCGGATTTCGGCGATGGCGTCGGGCAGGCTCTTGCCCGCTTCGCGCACGCACAGCGCGATGAATTCGGCCCGGCGCGCCTCCAGCTGATCGGCGGCATATTCCAGCATCGCGGCGCGGTTGGTAACTGGCAGGTTGTTCCAACCTTCTTGCGCGGCCTTGGCATTGGCGATCGCTTTTTCGACCGTCGCTTCGTCGGCGGTCACGTAGCTGCCAATGCTGCGGCGGCGGTCGGACGGGTCGGTGACCTCGACTTCCGCGCCCTTGCTGTCAGCGCCGGGCACCAGCGGGCCGGCCTTCCACGGACCCTGATGGGCATTGACCGCTTCGGCCAGTTCGTTCAATTCGTTGTCGTTGGCAAAGTTGACGCCCATGGAATTTTTCCGAAAGATGGAATTTGAATTCTGCGCATGCGCAGAATTCGCACCGTAAAGATTGGCCGGCAGCGGGATGCGCGGATGGGGAATCGAGTCGAACGCGCGCACGGTCTGGCACGGATCGGCCACCAGTTCGCGCGGAGCCAGGCTCTCGTCGACGATGCGGTTGACGAAGCTGGTGTTGGCGCCGTTCTCGAGCAGGCGGCGCACCAGATAGGGCAGCAGATCCTGGTGCGAACCGACCGGCGCGTAGACCCGGCAGGGCACGTTGAAGGTCTTCTTGCTGATCACGTCCGCGTATAGATCCTCGCCCATGCCATGCAGCCGCTGGAACTCGAACGGCCGCCCCTGCGCCATGTGATGCACCGCGGCGATGGTGTGCGCGTTATGGGTGGCGAATTGCGGGTAGACCAGCTCCGAGCCGGCATTGAACAGGCGCCGGGCACAGGCCAGGTACGAAACATCGGTGCTGGGCTTGCGAGTGAACACCGGGTAGCCGCTGAGGCCTTGCTCCTGCGCCTTCTTGACCTCGGCGTCCCAGTAGGCGCCCTTGACCAGCCGGACGTACCAGCGGCGTTTGGCCGCCAGCGCGGTTTCGACCAGCCAGTCGATCACGAACGGCGTGCGCTTGGCATACGCCTGTACCACGATACCCAAGCCATTCCAGCCCTCCAGCGATGGATGCTTGAAGATGTCGCCGATGACATCCAGCGACAGTTCCAGCCGGTCGGCCTCTTCGGCATCCACCGACAACGCGATGCCTTCCTGCATGGCCAGTTGGGCCAGTTCGAGCAGCTTTTCGGTCAGCGCCACGTAGGCGCGCTCGCGCTGGGCCACCTCGTAACGCGGGAACAGGGCCGACAACTTCACTGAAATCGACGGCGCGTCGGTATGGCTGGCATAGGGGCCGCTGGCACCGAGGGCAGCGATCGCGTTGCGGTAATCCTGTTGGTAGCGCTCGGCCCCACGGGCGGTCACCGCTGACTCGCCGAGCATGTCGTAGGAATAGCGGTACGGGGCATTTTCCTTCTTTGCGGCGCGCTCCAGTGCCTCGGTGATGGAGCGACCCATCACGAACTGATAGCCCATGATGCGCATCGCCTGCCGCACCGCCACGCGGATGGTGGGATCGCCCACGCGCGTCACCAGGCGACGCATCGCACCGCCAAAATCCCGCCGGGTATCGTCAAGCTTCACCATGCGCCCGGTGAGCATCAAGCCCCAGGTCGATGCATTGACCAGCAGCGATTCACTGCGACCCAGGTGCTTGCGCCAGTTGGCGTCGCCCAGCTTGTCGCGGATCAGCTTGTCGGTGGTGACCGTGTCCGGAATCCGCAGCAGCGCTTCGGCCACGCACATCAGCAAGACGCCCTCTTCACTGGAAAGGTCGTACTGACGCATGAAGGATTCGACCACGCTTTGGTCCTTCACCCGCGCCCGTACCCGGCTGACCAGCGCGGCGGCGCGGTCGATCACCAATTCGCGCTCTTCCGGCGGAAGATCGGCCTGGTCGAGCAGATCGTTCACCGCTTCGGTTTCATCGCGCAACCAGGCAGCGGTGATGCGTGCCCGCACCGGGGCGATCGTATCGGGCAGTTCGGGACTGAGTATGGGCTGGGTCACGGAATCATCGACATGGGAGATAGGGAAACCTCTGCGCGCAGGGGAACGGCCGATTGTACGTGGTGCTCTCGCCAGACGCATCCGTACGCGCTGCGTGAAGCGGGTGAAACCGCCGGTCCGGATCACGCGGGTGCGACAATCTTGCCGGTTGCTTCGCCGCGGCCTATCATTCCGTTGTTCCAGGCACGCCGGATCCCCATGATCGTGCTTCGACCAGCTACCGCCGGTTTGCCCTGCGTGACGATATGGCTCAGGCCGAATCGGACGCTCAGCCGGCGTGATCTGTCTCGACTGATCATGGCTCTGGTGGCGCTGGCGCTGACAACGGCAGGGTTGGGGGCGTGGCAGGGAAATGTGTTTGCTCCACTGTTTGCTCTGGTTGAATCGGTCGCCGTGGCTGTCGCTTTGAGCGCAGCGTGGCGGGCGGGCGACCGCAGCGAACGCATCACCCTCGACCCGCAGTCGCTGGAGGTGCGATCACTGCCAGGTCAGCGCAGCACGTGTTTCCAGGCTTACTGGGTGCGGGTGTTGCTGGAGCCGGGTAACCGGGGCCGACGACTGTTGCTGTCATCGCACGGTCGGGAGCTGGAGATTGGCGCTTTTCTGGCAGAATCGGAACGCGTGGCGCTGTCGGGAAAACTCAAGGTGTTGCTGGCCGGTATCAACGACCAGTCGCGCAAACAGATTCAATAAAGGTGCAAGACATGACATCTGGCGGCATCAGGCGATCATTCATGGCAGCGGCGACTCTTGCCCTTGCATCGTTCGGCACTGTGATCCAGGCCGCCCCCACGCCGTGGCAGCTCAACATGACCAAGGGTGCGTCGACCTGGTCCGGCGTCCCTTACTTTCTGAACAATGTCTCGTTCGCTGTGTGCGCGGTGATCGGTCTGCTGGTGTTCGGGGCGATGTTTGTGGCGATGTTCCGCTTCCGCAAGTCGCGCGGCGCGGTCGCCGAGAAGTGGTCGCACAACACCACGCTGGAGATCATCTGGACCACCATCCCGGTGCTGATCCTGATCAGCCTGGCTTATCTGGCCACCGGCGGGCTGACCTCCTGGGCTGACACCACCGGTTCGCAGATGACGGTCAAGGTCACCGGTTACCAGTGGAAGTGGCGCTACGACTACATCAGCTACCAGGGCAAGCCGATCGACAAGGTGGGCTTCATGTCCAAGCTCGACCGCCAGAGCGACCAGACCCGACAGCTGGATTCGGGCATGGATCCGTATGCGGTGAAGGTCGGCGACGAGAACACCTACCTGCTGAACGTGGACAAGCCGCTGGTGGTACCGGTCGACACCAAGATCCGTTTTGTGATCACCGGCGGCGACGTGATTCATTCGTGGTGGGTGCCGGCTCTGGGCTGGAAGCTCGATGCGATTCCCGGCATCGTCAACGCCGCATGGACCAATATCACGACGCCAGGCACCTATCGTGGCCAGTGCGCCGAGCTTTGCGGCCAGGATCATGGCTTCATGCCCATCGTGGTGGTGGCCAAGTCGAAGGCGGACTTCGCCACCTGGCTCGCTGCGCAGGAAGCACAGTCGGCGGCGCCGACAGCAGCGCCGGCGCCTGCCGCAGCGTCCACCTCGGCGGCACCCGTGGCAGCCCGTGTCCAGGCCGCCCCCGCGGTGGCCAAGCAGGGCTGATCGTTCGCTGTTAACGCATTCCCATTGCAGTTGCATTCCACTATCAGGTTAGAGGTACAAGGCCATGTCCCACGCAGCCACCCATGATCACCACGATGATCACCACGGCGCGCCGAAGAATTTCTTCCAGCGCTGGGTCATGTCCACCAATCACAAGGACATCGGTACGCTGTACCTGATTTTCGCGCTGGTGATGTTCTTCATCGGCGGCAGCTTCGCGATGCTGATCCGCGCCGAGCTGTTCAAACCGGGCCTGCAGCTGATGCAGCCGTATTTCTTCAATCAGCTGACCACCATGCATGCGCTGGTGATGATTTTCGGCGCGATCATGCCGGCCTTCGTCGGCCTCGGCAACTGGATGATTCCGTTGATGGTCGGGGCGCCTGACATGGCGCTGCCGCGCATGAACAACTTGTCGTTCTGGATCCTGCCGTTCGCCTTCACCTTGCTGCTGTCGACGCTGTTCCTGCCCGGCGGCGGCCCGGCCGGTGGCTGGACCATGTACCCGCCGCTGTCGCTGCAGAGCGATTCGCTGGCCTACGTGGTGTTCGCGATCCATCTGATGGGCATCAGTTCGATCATGGGCGCGATCAACATCATCGCCACCATCCTCAACATGCGCGCGCCGGGCATGGATCTGCTGAAGATGCCGGTGTTCGTCTGGAGCTGGCTGATCACGGCGTTCCTGCTGATCGCGGTGATGCCGGTGCTGGCCGGTGCGGTGACCATGCTGCTGACCGACAAGTACTTCGGCACCAACTTCTTCAACCCCGGCGGCGGTGGCGACCCGGTGTTGTACCAGCACATTTTCTGGTTCTTCGGGCATCCGGAGGTCTACATCATGATCCTGCCGGCATTCGGGATCATCTCCGAAGTGGTGCCGACCTTCGCCCGCAAGCCGATCTTCGGTTACAAGGCGATGGTGTTCGCGATTGCCTCGATCGCCTTCCTGTCGTTCATCGTGTGGGCGCATCACATGTTCGCCGTCGGCCTGCCGCTGGGCGCCGAGATCTTCTTCATGTACGCCACCATGCTGATTGCGGTGCCCACGGGGGTGAAGGTGTTCAACTGGGTCAGCACCATGTGGGGCGGTTCGATGACGTTCGAGACGCCGATGCTGTTCGCGATCGCCTTCATCATCCTGTTTACCATCGGCGGCTTCTCCGGCCTCTCGCTGGCGCTGGTGCCGGCCGATTTCCAGTATCAGGACACCTACTTCGTGGTGGCGCATTTCCATTACGTGCTGGTGACCGGTGCGGTGTTCGCGATCATTGCGGCCACCTACTACTGGTTGCCGAAGTGGACCGGCAACATGTACAGCGAGTTCTGGGGAAAGATGCATTTCTGGAACAGCGTGATCTGGGTCAACGTGCTGTTCTTCCCGCAGCACTTCCTGGGTCTGGCCGGCATGCCGCGCCGCATCCCCGACTACAACGTGGCGTTCGCCAACTTCAACATGGTCAGCTCGATCGGCGGTTTCCTGTTCGGTGCCACCCAGTTGATCTTCGTCGGGGTGCTGATCCATGCCGCATTCTTCTCCAGGAAGCGGGCGACCGATCGGGTGTGGGAAGGTGCCAAGGGTCTGGAGTGGACTGTGCCGTCGCCAGCGCCGTTCCATACCTTCGACGTGCCGCCGGTGATCCATGATGACGAGCTGGCCCACGGCCACGTCAACGATTGATCCGCATCACAACGATGCCCGGCCGGAGACGGCCGGGCATGTTCAGCTTCCGCACCCGAGTCAGAGAAAAAATGAATCAGCCAGCCATTGATGCCGTCCAGAACGATCGTCGCAAGGGCGTCCGGCGCACCGTGACCATCTGCGTGATGGTCGTGGCGGTGTTCTTTCTGATCTCGTTCGTGCAGATCGTGTTGATGAAATAAGCGCCATCGCGGTTGTGGCATGTTTTTCAGCCGGTCGGCATGGTCGATCGGCGAGCAGTTCCCCGGGCGGCACGGCGGGGCAAACGTCATCAAGAGAAGTCCACGGGGTTTCACCATGAGTCAGCAGCACGACGCTTACTTTGTTCCGAACAACAGCTATTGGCCGATCGTGGCCGCGGTGGTCATGTTCACCACCATGTTCGGTGCTGCGCACTGGCTCAATGCCGCGCCTGGCGATGCCGGTTTCGGCAAGCTGGTACTGACCATCGGCTTTGTCGGCATCCTGGCGATGTTCTTCGGCTGGTTCCGCTCGGTGATTCGCGAATCACTGGCCGGCAGCTACAACGCCCAGGTCGATACCTCGTTCCGCATGGGCATGATGTGGTTCATCTTTTCCGAGGTGATGTTCTTCGGTGCGTTCTTCGGCGCCCTGTTCTATATCCGCATGTTCTCGGTGCCATGGCTCGGCGGTGCCGGCCATGGCGTGCTGACCCATCAGTTCCTGTGGAGCGACTACGCCGCCTCGTGGAGCGCGGCTGCCGGCAACGGTCCGCAGCACATCGGTGGCGCGTTCAGCACCGTACCGGCGTGGGGATTGCCGCTGGTCAACACCTTGATCCTGCTGACCTCGAGCGTCACGGTCACGATTGCCCATCACGCGCTGCGGGCCGGTCATCGTGGCAAGATCCTGGTTTTCCTTGGCCTGACGGTGTTGCTGGGGGCGACGTTCCTGTACTTCCAGGCGCACGAGTACATGGAGGCCTACACCGAACTCAACCTGACGCTGCACAGCGGCGTGTACGGGTCGACCTTCTTCATGCTGACCGGTTTCCACGGCCTGCACGTGACGCTGGGCACGATCATGCTGGCGGTGATCTGGTTCCGCGTCCTGATGGGGCATTTCGACAAGGAGCATCACTTCGCGTTCGAAGCGGTGGCCTGGTACTGGCATTTCGTCGACGTGGTGTGGCTGGGCCTGTTCATGTTCGTCTATATTCTCTGACCCACCGCCCGCGTCACGATGAGCAAAACCGGCGGCCAATGGCCGGGCTTGCGACAGCAGTCGGGACATGGCCACAAACAAAAGCCCGCCGATGGCGGGCTTTTGTTTGCATCGCCGCGGCGGCGCGATTTGTCGCGGCCGGGGCGGCGCCGTGGTGCAGCCGTTACACTTACTGGCCGATACCATGCGGATGCAACCATCCCATCCAGATGCCCAGCGCGACCATGCCAATCAACACAAGCGACAAGCTGATGCGGCGGGTCAGTGCCCATACCGTGCGGCGGTCGTCGTCCTTGTCGGTCATCATGAAATACAGCGCCTGGCCGAGGCTGAAGATCACCACCAGCAGCACGACCACCAGCGCAACTTTATAAATGGTTTCCACGTGATTCATCCGGTCCATTGCAACCCGCTCAGTATAGCGTCCGTCGGCAGGCGAGCCGGGTGATCGCCTTTCGTCGGCCACCGTGGTGGGCGCTGCTGCTGACCGTGGCGGGCGCCTTGCTGTTCGTGCGTCTGGGCGTCTGGCAGTTGCATCGGGCCGATTTCAAGGACGCGCTTCTGCGGCGCTATGCCGCATCGGTTTCCGCGCCGGTGCGGGACTTCGCCACGGTCGCGACGAAGCCACCTGCCGATGCTTTTCCCCGTGTGCAGGTGCGCGGGCATTATCTGGTGGACCGCGTCTATCTGCTGGACAACCCGAAGCACGATGGACGGGGCGGGGTCGAGGTCTACGCGCCGTTTGCCGCGCAGAACCAGTCACGCTTACTGCTGGTGGATATGGGCTTTCTGCCGGGCGACGGCACCCGGAAGACGCCACGCGTGCCGGTATTGCCTACCGCCGAGGTCGCCCTCAAAGGACTCTACGTACCACCGCCTCCGGTCGGTTTCGAAATGGGTGGCGATGCACTGAGGCGGCAGAAGCAATGGCCCAAGGACTCCATATTCATCGATCCGGCAGAAATTTCCCGGGATCTCGGCCATCCACTGTTGCCACGCGTGCTGGCGCTGGATGCCGATCCGGCGTCGATCTATGTGCGCGAACACCCACTCGATCTCGCCACGATGACGCCGGCGCGTCATCGCGCCTATGCTTTCCAGTGGTTCTCGTTTGCCGTTGCCGCGGTGGTGATCCTGCTGGTGCTCAATCGCCGGCGCACCCCACGCCGCTTCCGCCACCCGAATGATGATCAAGTCCGATGAATACAGTTGACCCCAAGGCGCTGCGCCGCAGCCGCATGTTTCTGCTCCTGATAGGGCTGGTGTTCGCCGCGCCAATGATTGTGGCTGGCCTGCTGACCTGGAGTGGCTGGCAACCCGGTGCCAAAGGCAATGGCCAGCCGATCGTCCCGCAGCGCAACTTTGTCGACGACAAGGTGCAGGTGACCCTGGCCCATGGTCAGCCCTACGCCTGGCGCGACAGCGAGCCGCGGATGACCCTGATTGCCTTGCCCGGTCCCGACTGTGCGCAGGCCTGTGTCGACACATTGACCCGCATGGCGGCGGCGCGGATCACGCTCAACCGCAATCAGTCCCGTCTGCGCCTGCTCTACGTCGGCACGCCACCACCGAAGGGTGAACGGGACGGGATGCAGAACTACTGGGCGATCGGCAACGACATCGATGGCAAACTCGCACGCTATCGCCCGACCACGCCGGATAGCGTCAGCGCCTTACTGGTGGAGTCGAACGGCACCGCGCTCTCGCTGTATCCGGCCGGATTCGACCCCACCGGCCTGCGCAAGGATATGCAGAAGGTGATCAAGTAATGGCAACACGGTCGCTCAAGATCTTGCGTGGACTGTCGCTGCTGGCGGCGGTGTTCGCCTTGGGGCTGGTGATGTTCGGCGCCTTTGTGCGACTGTCGAATGCAGGCTTGTCCTGCCCCGACTGGCCGACCTGTTATGGCCAAGTCACCTGGCCGCATCATGCACAGGCGGTGGCGCATGCCGATGCCGCGTTTCCGGATCGTCCGTATGAAGCGCACAAAGCCTGGCGCGAGCAGGTCCACCGCTTTCTGGCCGGAACGCACGGGGTGATGGTGTTGCTGCTGGCGCTGCTCGCTAGCTGGCGCCGGCGTGGCGCGCTGATCGCGGTGATCGTGGGCGCGGCGTTCGCTGCGCTCGGGGTGGGTTTGTACATGCGCGGCGAGCACCAATGGTCGTCCGGTCTGGCGGCCGTGGCGATCGGATTGCCGTTGTTTGCCTCGATGCGACTGCAACGTCCGGGCGCATGGAAGCTCTGCGTGCTGGCGCTGGCGGTGATCATCTTTCAGGCGATGCTGGGCATGTGGACGGTAACGCTGCTGCTGAAGCCGATCGTGGTGATGGGTCATCTGCTGGGCGGCATGATCACGTTTGCGCTGCTCGCTTACGCCGCGCTGCGTTTTGCCGGCGTGGGAGCACCGGACGACCATATGGCGGACCTGCGTCGACTGCTAATGATCGGACTGGTGCTGTTGTTCTGTCAGATCGCGCTCGGCGGCTGGACCTCCGCCAACTATGCCGCGCTGGCGTGCGGCTACGGGCCCGGTTCATTCCCGCAGTGCCTGAATCAATGGGCGCCACCCACCGATTTCCATCAGGGCTTCGTGTTGTGGCGAGGCGTCGGAGTCAACTACGAAGGCGGCGTGCTGGATATGGCCGCACGCAGCGCGATCCAGATCGTGCATCGCCTGGGTGCGCTGGTGGTGTTCTGTTACCTCGGCTGGTTGTCGCACAAACTGGCTCGCCGCGGCCTGCGCCTGTGTGGCGTGGCGATGGCGGTGGCCTTGGTCAGCCAGGTGGTGCTGGGCATCAGCAATGTCTATTTCGGGCTGCCGCTGGCGGTGGGGACCGCGCACAATGGCATGGCTGCTTTGCTGTTGTTTACCTTGCTCGCCAGCCTGGCGCGCACGCAACGGCGGCATGACGAATCGATGTTCCGGTCGCTGGGGGCGACCCTGAAATGAATGTGATAGGCGAATATCTGCAACTGACCAAGCCGCGCGTCGTCGCGTTGCTGGTGTTTTGCGCGGTGATTGGCATGTTTTTGGCGGTGCCGCGGATCCCGCCATGGCGTGCGCTGGTATTCGGCACGCTGGGCATCTGGATGGCGTCGGGTTCCGCCGCGGCGTTCAATCACCTGATTGACGAGCGCATCGACAAGCTGATGGTGCGCACCGCGCGGCGACCGCTGGCGACCGGCGCGCTGACGCCGCGTCAGGTGCTGGTGTTCGCGGTCAGTCTCGGTGTGGTGTCGATGCTGGTGCTGGGCCTGCTGATCAACCCGCTGACCGCGCTGCTGACCTTCGGCGGTTTGATCGGCTACGCGCTGGTGTATACCGCGTATCTGAAACGCGCGACGCCGCAGAACATCGTGATCGGCGGACTGGCCGGCGCGATTCCCCCCGTACTGGGCTGGACCGCAGTCACCGGACACCTGCATCCGTTTGCGTTGCAGCTGTGCCTGATCATCTTCGTGTGGACCCCGCCGCACTTCTGGGCGCTGGCCATCTTCCGCCGCGAGGACTATGCGCGGGCCAAGGTGCCGATGCTGCCGGTAACCCACGGCGTGGTCTACACCCGCTGGCACGTGCTGTTCTACACCATCCTGCTGGTGCTGGTGACCTTGCTGCCGGCGCTGACGGGCATGAGCGGGCTGATCTATCTGGGCGGCGCCATCGTGCTCGATGCAGGTTTTCTGTATTACGCCGTGCGTTTGATGAATCCGCCGGATGAGCTGTTCGCGATGAAGGTGTTCAAGTACTCCATCATCTACTTGATGGCGCTGTTTGCTTTCCTGCTGGCCGATCACTGGCTGGTCGATCCGCTGGTATCTACCGGCCTGGCGCTGCAACGTGTGACTTGATTTGAAGACACGCGCGCATGCGATGGGACTCGCCACCGGCGCGGCTGATCAGCCGCTTGCGTCGATGATCCGCGTGGGATCGTTTGCATGGCTCTTCGCATAACGGCGCGCCACGACGGCACATACCATCAACTGCAGCTGGTGGAAGATCATCAGCGGCAGCACCAGCGCGCCGAGCCCACCGGGTTGCCCGGCAAAAAGGATATTGGCCATCGGAATGCCGCTGGCCAGACTCTTCTTGGAGCCGCAGAACACGATCGCGATTTCGTCCGCGCGCGAGAAGCCAAGGCGTCGTGCCGACCACGTCAGCAGGCACATCACCATGGCGAGCAACAAGGCGCAAACGGCCAAGGTCGAGACGAGCGCTGCCACCGGCGTGTGGCGCCACAGTCCTTCCACTACCGCCGCGCTGAAGGCGGTATAGACCACCAGTAAAATCGTGCCCTGATCAGTGAATCTCAGCATCGGCTTGTGCCGATCGACGAAGCCACCGATCCAGCGTCGCGCCACATGCCCGAGCACAAACGGCAACAGCAGCTGCAACACGATGGCGAGCACGCCGTGCGGCGACACCGTCATGCTGCCGTGACTGGCCAGCAGCAGGGCGACCAGCAGCGGCGTCAGCACGATACCGATCAGGTTCGACATCGCGGCACTGACCACGGCGGCCGAGACGTTGCCGCCGGCCATCGCCGTGAAGGCAATTGATGACTGCACGGTGGAGGGCAGTGCGCAGACAAACAGCACCCCCATGTAGAGCGCCGGCGTCAGCAGCAGGTGTCCCAGCGGTTGTAGCGCCAGCCCCAGCAGCGGGAACAGCACAAAGGTGCTGGCAAACACGGTCAGATGCAGCTTCCAGTGCAGCAGACCCTGCACGATGGCGGCGCGCGGCAGTTTGGCGCCGTGCAGAAAGAACAGCAGCGCAATCGCGCCGTCGGTGACGAGGTCGAACAGGTGCGCCGTTTCACCCCGGCACGGCAGCAGCGAGGCCAGTGCGATGGTGGCAAGCAGGGCAAGGGTGAAGTTGTCCGGCAGGAAGCGGCGTAGTGGCATGCAGGCGTTTCAATCCTGCTCGCAGCGAGCGCGGCGCCGGTGTCGCCACCACGCGATCGCCAGCGCCAGCAGCACGAGACCGACCAGGATCCACAAACTGGCCTGGCCGCGATGCATCCAGCGCATGAGCCACTGGTGGTTGTCGGCGCCGAAATAGCCCAGATAGACCCAGATCGGCACGCTGATCAGCGCGGCCAGCGTGTCCAGCAGCAGAAAGCGCGCGAAGGACACCCGATGCGTCATGCCGGCCGTGAGATAGATGGTGGTGCGCATGCCGGGCAGGAAGCGGGCGAAAAACAGCATCCGGTTACCATAGCGGGCGAATTTTTCCTGCACTTTTGCATAGCGCGCCGGAGTCAGGATGCGGGCGACAAAGCGCCACTGCATGATGCGTGCACCGTAGTGGTGGCCGAGCAGGAAGATCGCCGAATCGCCCAACAGCACGCCAAACATCGCCAGGGCGAACATCGCGTGCACGTTGGCATAGCCCAGCCCGGCGATGACGCCACCGGCAATCAGGGTGACGTCCTCGGGCAAGGGCAGGCCGGCGCCGCAGATCATCAGCGCGATGAAGACAGCGACGTAGCCGTTCTCGGCGAAAATCCTGATCAATGGCTGCAAAAGATCCATCAATGTCCTTGCACGTGGCACCGCTCCTGGCGCCGCCAGGGAAAAGTGGATGATCCCACAGCGAATGTTTCGGAAAGGCAAGCACGTGCCTGAGTCGGCTGCCGGATGTCGTCGAAGGGAAGCGGCATCGACTCAGTTCGAGGGGATGGGAGGCTGATGGCGAGCGGCGAGCAATTGTCGCAGTTCGGCCTTCTCGGCGCTGTCCAGCACGCCATCGCGGCTTTTGCCGGTGAGTGCGTCGCGCCGCTGGGTCACGGCCTGATCCTCCATCCGTTGCAAGGCATCGAAAAACTCGGTCCGCTGCATCTCCGGTTCGCCCACCGACATCGCTGCCATCAGCTTCTGCAGTGACGGGTATTCCGGCCGCTCGGCGAAATGCTCCACCAGACTGGCGGGGTTGACGCCCGGGCGCGCACGCACGGTGTCGATCAATTCAGCCAGAAGCGCCACGCCGGGCTTGTCCAGGCGCAGAAAGCCATACGGTGGGTCCACTTCTTCGGCCAGTCCCGGCTGGGCCAGCAGCAGCGAGATGGCACTGCGGACCAGGCTGCGCTGCACGGCGACCGGTCGTTGCACGGCGCGACGCGTCGCCGGGTCTGCCTGCAGCATGGCGCGGGCGCCGCTGCGCTTTTCCAGCTCCTGCGCCATCAGGTCGCGAAAGGCGCCGTCGGGCAGTTTGGCGAGCAGTGGCCGCGCGCGTTCGGCCAGCCGCGCGCGGCCATCGAGGCTGCTCATTTCCACGTCGTGCGAAAGCTCGTTGAAGAGATAGTCCGACAGTGGCATCGCTTCCTTGATGCGCTTTTCGAAGCCGACCTTGCCTTCCTTGCGCACCAGCGAGTCCGGATCCTCACCGTCGGGGAGGAACAGGAAATACGCCTGGCGACCGTCGCGCAGGCGCGGCAAGGCCGATTCCAGCGCCTTCCAGGCCGCGGCGCGGCCAGCGCGATCGCCATCGAAACAGAACACCACATCCGGTGCAGCACGAAACAACACTTCGGTGTGCTCCGGCGTGGTTGCCGTGCCCAGCGTGGCGACGGCGATCGGCAAGCCGGCCTGGTGTAACGCAATGACATCCATGTAGCCCTCGACCACCATGATCCGGGTCAGGTTCTGGTTGGCCTGCTTCACCTGCCACAGCGCGAACAACTCGCGGCCCTTGTGGAACAGCGGCGTCTCCGGCGAGTTGAGGTATTTCGGGGCCTGGTCGGCCTTCAGTACCCGGCCGCCGAAAGCGATCACCCGGCCGCGACGGTCGAGAATCGGAAACATCAGCCGTTCGCGGAAGCGGTCGTATTTGCCGCGGTCGTTGCTGGCCACCATGCCCGCTTCGTCCAGCAGCTGGCGCCGACGATCGGAGCTGCCAAGCGACTTCAGGACGCCGTCGTAACCGGCGGGTGCCCAGCCGAGGCGAAAGCGCTTGATCGTGTCGGCATCGAGCCCGCGCTTGCGGCAGTAGGCCTGTGCGTCGGCATCGCGCGGAAGTTCGCCCTCGTACCAGCTGGCGGCAGCATCCAGCAGCGCGTACAGGTCGGTCTTGTCCTCGCGCGGTGCAGCATCCCGGCCGTTACCACCTTCGCGTGGAACCGTCAGGCCGACGGTCTGCGCCAGCTCCTCGACCGCATCGGGAAATTCCAGCCGGTCGTAGTCCATCAGGAACTTGATCGCGCTTCCATGCACGCCGCAGCCGAAACAATGAAAGAACTGCTTGGCCGGGCTGACGTAGAACGAGGGCGAGCGCTCGTTGTGAAACGGACAGCAGGCGGTCCACTCGCGCCCGGCCTTCTTCAACGGCACTCGCCGCTCGATCACGTCGACGATGTCGACGCGGGCAAGCAGGTCATCGATGAAGCTGTCGGGAATGAGGCCGCGCATAAGCGGTCTAGTTTAGTCGGTTGCCGCCGCTGAGGTTCGCTGAAATGGCGTTGACTTCGGTCGATATCTGGCAAGGCCGCGGCAA